>JAEURZ010000004.1:0-100621 GCA_016788905.1 Elusimicrobiota bacterium | reverse complement strand
CCGTGAGTTCAAAGTGCCATTGCACCAAGCAGATATGAAGACCTGCGCTAAAATAGGCAGGTATGAAACCCTACAAACGACTGACACCTGATGAACGTGACCGGATCGCCATCCTCCGTTCTCAAAATAAAAAATGGCGTGAAATAGGATTGGTTCTTGGGCGCTCCCATACCACGTTATCTCGTGAATGGAACAAAAACAAGAAAAAAGGGGGCTACCGACCCCATGCTGCCCAAAGAGAAGCGGAGGAGCGACAAAAAGAAAGTCATTGCCGGCTTCGCCTTGGTGGTCGTGTTCGACAGCACAAAGTCGAACAAATGCTTATGGGCGGCTGGTCTCCTGAAACGGTCGCTGGAAGAATCAACTTCGAGGCACAAAGGAAAGTGATCAGCCATGAAGCGATTTACCAATGGATCTACGCCGAAGCCCCTCATCTAGCCGAGTATCTGACACGTCATCATAGCCAGAGAAAGCCGCGGGGACCTCGTCGAAAGAAGAAAGTTTGTATTCCTCTGAGAATTCCGTTGAATCAACGATCGGAGGATGCGAATAATCGAATAGAGTCGGGGCATTGGGAATCCGATCTCATCATCGGGACAGGATGTTTCGCCATTCAAGGCACCGTCGAGAGGGTCAGTCGGAAAACATTCCTTCGACGAATTCCCAATAAGACGGCGAATGAAAATCGTTCGGCTCTTTTTGGTATATTCTCCCTGTTGCCGAAGAATCTTCGACGATCGATTACGTATGATAACGGAACGGAAAATTCAGAGCATTACATTCTCAATCAGGATATTCCCGGACTGTTATCTTTCTTTTGCGAGCCCTATCACAGCTGGGAAAAGGGGGCCATTGAAAATCGGAATGGACTTGTCCGACGATTTCTTCCGAAGAAAACATCCTTCGATGATTTGACGGATAAAGAGCTTCAAGCCATAGAAGACTGGATCAACAACAGACCCATGAAATGCTTGGGATACAAAACTCCAAACGAGGTCTTCAATTCATGGCTTGGTGCAATAGCCGCTTGAATTCACCTCCCCTAGTCTTTGGTTGCGCCCCCCTTGTTCCCGTGCTAGAATGAACCAGTTTAATTCTGACGGATTTATGTTTTTTGGAAAGGTGGCCGAGTGGCTGAAGGCGGTGGACTGCTAATCCGCTGTATGGGGTAAACCCATACCGAGGGTTCGAATCCCTCCCTTTCCGATCTTTACAACGAGGGGGACATGTTTGCTTAATTGACTTACGAAAGTTGAAAGTCAATGAGTCAATCATGTCCCCTGTTTTTTTGTTTTAGGGGAAGGGTTTATGCCTGATCTTATTGTTATTGGTGCGGGACACGCATCCATTGAGGCGGCGTTGGCTGGGGCGCGGTTTGGTGTGGACACCCTTCTGATCACGATGGATAAAAACAAGATCGGGCAAATGTCCTGTAACCCCGCCATCGGTGGCGTGGGGAAAGGACAGGTGGTGCGGGAGATTGACGCTTTGGGGGGCGAAATGGCCCGGGCCACGGATCGGGCCGGACTCCAATTTAAGATGTTGAACCGGGGAAAAGGTCCTGCCGTCTGGAGTCCTCGGGTTCAATGCGATCGGTCTTTATACCGTGATGTGATGACACAAACGGTATTGGGTCAGCCGAACCTAACTGTCTTGGAAGATGAAGTTGTGGGCCTTCTTATGGAGACCGGGCGCGTGGCCGGTGTTCGGACTTCCCGTGCCGGAGAGATTCGCTCCCGTTCCGTGGTGGTTGGGGCTGGGACCTTTATGAAAGGGTTATTGCATCGGGGTTTTGAAACCACGCCTGGCGGTAGAATGGGAGAACCTCCATCGGCCCATTTGTCGGACTATTTGCGGTCGGTGGGGTTTGAGGTGGGTCGGCTCAAAACAGGTACACCGCCCCGTTTGGATGGTCGGACCATCGATTACTCGAAATGTTTGTTGGCTCCCGGGGATGACCCTCCGACGCCCATGAGTCATTTTACCGCTTCCCTTCCGCAACGTCAGTTGCCCTGTTGGCTCACGCGGACCACGGAAATAGCCCATGAGGCCATTCGGAAAAATTTGGATCGGTCCCCCCTTTACACGGGACGAATTCAGGGGCTCGGGCCTCGTTATTGTCCTTCTATTGAAGACAAGGTGGTTAAATTTTCTCATCACGATCACCACCAAGTATTTATCGAACCGGAAGGGTACAACACTGACGAGGTTTACGTGAACGGGCTTTCGACGAGTTTGCCAGAAGATGTGCAGGAAAGCGTGGTGCGAGCGGTCCCCGGATTGGAGAACGCCCGTTTTATTCGCTACGGCTACGCTGTGGAATATGATTTTTGTCCGCCCACCCAACTAAAACCTTCTCTTGAAACGAAGGAAGTGGGGGGCCTTTTTTTCGCGGGCCAGATTAACGGGACGACGGGATACGAGGAAGCCGCTGGGCAGGGCCTCATGGCGGGAATCAACGCCGTTCATTATTTGCGGGGACAATCTCCTCTGACCTTGGGACGAGACGAAGCCTACATCGGGGTCATGATTGACGATTTGGTGACGAAAGGCACGGACGAGCCCTATCGGTTGATGACATCACGAGCGGAATATCGTTTGCGGTTGCGGTGGGACAACGCTGATTTGCGACTGATGGATCATGGCCGAAGAGTTGGTCTTTTATCATCGCAAATGTATGATCATTTCCTGGGGTATCGCGGACGGCTCTGGGAGGCCGCCCGGGAATCCCTGCCCGCGGACGCGGAATCCGGTTTTTTTGAGGATCTCCCCGCTCCGGAGCTCATGAATCGTCCCGAGCCGTCCGGCGGGCACAGGAACGGGCCGAACCCTTGGGGTGAGGCCCATGTTCATCGTCAGGTGGAGATCGAGCGGGTCTACTGGGGATACATGAAACGGGAACGGGCGGAAATCGCCAAATTCCTTCGCTTGGAAACACGGAAAATTCCGCCGGACCTGGATTACAGCAAGGTTCATGGGTTACTGACGGAAGCCCGTCAGAAATTAAGTCGGGTTCGGCCTGAATCCCTTGGCCAAGCGGCGCGGGTGCCGGGCGTGACCCCGGCGGACGCTGGCGTCCTCTTGGTTCACCTCGAACGTCGGCGGCGGGAACGGGTGGAGGGATAGGGGTTGATGACCGATCTCCCTCCTCCTTGGACGGCATTTTCCATCGCTTTCGAGGGGTTAAGTCTCCCGGAAAACTTTTTCCCCAAAATTGAATCTTACCTCCATTCGCTTGCCCTCGTTAACCAATCCATCAACCTTATTTCGTTTGGAACGGAATCGGAACTGCGCGCTCACGTGGTGGACGCCTTGCAAGCCCTTCGGTTGTTTCCTGCGGGGGATGGGTTTCGAGTCATTGACGTAGGAACGGGGGGTGGATTTCCAGGGGTTCCCTTGGCCTTGGCTCGCTCGGGATGGGTGTTTTCTCTCTTGGACTCGATTAAGAAAAAACAAACGGCTGTTTCCTCTTTGTTGGAAAGTGTTCCGATGGCGAACGCGAGCGCTCTTTGTGGTCGGGCTGAAGAACTGGGTCACCAAGAGGAACACCGAGGACAATACGACTTTGCCCTCTGCCGCGCTGTGGGTCGACTTTCCATGGTTTTGGAATTGACGCTTCCGTTTCTCAAAGTTGGGGGAAAAGCCATCTTGCATCGTGGGAACGATGGGGCCGAAGAAGTGGGGGTGATTGGGAAAGCACTCAGTGAATTGGGAGGATGTAACCGGCCCTCTCTTTCTTATCGATTACCTGGGCTTGATAAAGAGAGAATTGTAATTTGTATCGAAAAGACAAGTCAAACTTCAACTAAGTATCCGAGGCGTGTAGGAATACCAGAAAAAAGACCCTTGTAGGAAGATTCTTTTTGTGTGGTGGAATGCCCTGTTTTGAGTTCAATAGGCGATGTCCTTTACATGGAGGTCACATGAAAAAATTGTTTCTGATCCTTTTTTCCATTTGGTTTGGCGCACACGGAATTCTCCACGCGACCGATGTGACCATTTATAATAATGATTTAGGATTGGTCCGTGAAAAACGGGTTTTCGATTTAGAAAAAGGAGTGAGTTCCGTCACCATGGACGAGGTGGCGGCCCGGATCGATCCCACCAGCGTTCACTTTATATCTCTCACGGATGCCTCTGCCCTTAGTGTCCTTGAACAAAATTTTCAGTATGACCTGGTCAACGAAAGTAAATTGTTGGAAAAGTATTTGGGCCGGGAAATTGAAATTGAGCGGTTCTCCAAGGAAGGTAACGACCGTCGGGAAGTGCTGAAGGGCACTTTGCTGTCGAACACCGGGGGGCGCGTTCTCCAGGTGGGTGGAAAACTTTATTTAAATCCGGACGGCCGGGTGGTTCTCCCGGAACTTCCCGAAGGGTTTGTGACGAAACCCCAGCTCCTCTGGCGGGTTTCGGCTCAAAAGGCCGGGAAACAGGAATGTGAAATCGCCTACTTGACCGGCGGTCTCTCCTGGAAATCCGATTACGTTTTGAAATTGTCACCGACGGAAGAAACGCTTGATTTAAACGCTTGGGTGACCCTAACGAACGGATCGGGTGTGGCTTATCGGGAAGCGAAAATTAAGCTCGTCGCCGGTGATGTGAACCGGGTACCTCCCCCCTACGCCTCTTTGATGGGAGGGGCCCTAATCAGTCGACGGGCGGAAATGACTCAGCCCCAATTTCAGGAAAAGAGTTTTTTTGAATACCATCTTTACACCCTTCAGCGGCCGGCCACTTTAATGAACAACGAAACCAAACAAATTGAATTGGCCGCCAGTCGCGACGTGCCCGTAAAAAAACTGTTCATATACAACGCTTCTGGTGACACGGGAGGGTATTATAACGTTTATTCGAGGACCGATCCGAACTATGGAGCGTCCTCAGATGAAAAGAAAGTTTGGGTGATGCTTGAGTTTAAAAACTCCAAAGAACATCATCTGGGTCTCCCTTTGCCGAAAGGGACGATTCGCGTCTATAAGGAAGATTCGGATGGGGCTTTGGAGTTTATTGGTGAGGACGCCATCGACCACACACCCAAAGACGAGCTGGTGTGGGTCAAGATGGGCAATGCTTTTGATGTGGTGGGCGAGCGGACCCGCGTTCATTATCAAGTTTCTACGGATAAGAAATCCATGACAGAGACATTCGAGATCAAAATTCGAAACCATAAAGAACAGGCTGTGACTGTCCGGGTCGTGGAACCCCTTTATCGGTGGACCAATTGGCGTGTGACCGATTCTTCCCAAAAGTGGGTGAAGAAAGATTCCCAAACCATCGAATTTAATCTTCCGATAGAAAAAGACGGGGAAGGTGTTGTACGTTACACTGTGTCATACTCATGGTAAAACGTATCTATAAATAATGTCAAAATTAATGAATCGATTTCTGATCGCGGTTTTTTTAGTCGTTGTGGGGTTCCTTTTCTTCTGGATGTGGTCTCGTTCGGGCTCCTTGACCAAGGCTCAACGAGCTTTGGATGCGGGGAATCCCGGGAAGGCTGTTGAGATTTTGGTGAAAGTCCTTGAAAAAAAAGAGTGGCCTGCGTCAGAGGAAGAAATACTTTTGGAAATGTTGGCCAAGAGCTACATCAATAAGGGCACCATTGACCCTGCGGAAAAAACATACCGGACGTTACGTGAAAAGTTCCCCAATAATTTCGAAGGAGCTATTGGTCTTGGGGCATTAAATTTGATGCGAGGAATGGATTCATTTGGTGTGGAGCACTTGCTAGAGGCTAAAAAAATTAACCCGAAGGATATTCGGTCTCACGTTCTCTTGGCCAGCCATTTTATTAACCGTCGGGATTACGCGAAGGCCACTTCCCATTTAACCGATGGACTTCTTCTTTTTCCGGATAATTTACGTTTAATGGAGCTTTCGGGGGATCTTTTTTTCAATCAGGGGAGATACATTGACGCCATCTCCCAATTCAACAATTTGCTTAATTCTGCCCCCCAGGACAAAAACTTAAAAATTAAGGTTGCTCGTGCCTATCTCTATGTGGGAGACCTCACAACTTCGTTTGATCTATTAGAATCGGTCCGACCTTCGTTTGGGACCGATGAAGGCCTTGAGCTTCTGCTTTCAAATATCCTTCATCAGAAAGGGGAGCGAAGGGAAGCGGCAAGAATCGTGGAACGCCTGTATTTGGAGGATAATCGCCGGTTCGATTCCGGTTTAGCATGGATTGTGTATTTAGGATCATTCGGGAGAATGGAAGAGGCAGAAAGATTGTTGTCTAAAATAGGCGAAAATTTATTGCCTCTGGGCGGGGGTCTTTCTCATCCCGTGGCGGGACAAACATTTATGGACCTCGAACGACTCCAAGGTTGGCGAGAAATGGCGTTGCGACATCATATTTATTATTTTCAAGTGCGCTCAATATTGGCTGGAATGGGAAATCGATATTCTGAAGCAGAAAAATATCTTGAACGTGCCATCAATCTCGATTCTGGAGATTTCGGAACCATTGAAAAATTTGTTGATTTGTTTCGATTAAAGAATGATCCCGAAGAAAGTCTTAAATGGGCCAACCGAGCTATTGCAACCTATAAAGATCATCCGGCTGCCCACCTGATGAAGGCTAGAATATTTTTGGATTTAAAGCGCAACCAAGACGCCATTTCGGAGATTCGAATTGTTATGGAGTCCTATCCGAGCCTTTCCCTTCCCTATGCTCTTCTTTCCCGTGCATTAATGCTAGAAGGGAAATTTAAGCCCGGGCTCGTAGCGGCAAATAAATCGGTGCATCTCAATCCTGGGTCACCAGACGCTCAGCTTTCTTTGGCTATTGCTCTCAATGATTCGGGACAAGTGGCAGCGGCAGAAAAGGCTTTTATCAATGCCCTGAATATTGATCCCCGTTTTGCAGAAGCTCGATTCGAATGGGCTATGCGTTTGAAAAAACTTGGGCGCTATTCTGAAGCCAACACCCAATTTGAAGAGGCCGAGAAACTTGAGCCTCTTAGGTTTAAACGAACAATAAACAGCAAATAACAGTTTTAATTTGTTTTTATTTGTTCCACGTGAAACAAAGTTGACAGCAGGTTTTGTGGTAGGCATTAGAACAATTTATCATGGGCCAATTGTTTATTCAGAAAAAAATGATGTTATCGCCTATTAACCCGGAATCTTCAGTTGGGCGCGAGGACCGGCCAGGCTCAGAAAGCCTGGCACCTGAGGCGGCAGAGCCGCTGATGCGAGATGAATAAAGTGGGCTTTTTTACGAACAAAAAAGTGCAGGTCGTAGGCCGCTCCCACGCGGTACTTCCGCTAGCGCGGTCGCGGGGGCTACGGACAAACTTTTTTTGGAAAGAAAAAGGTCCGGATTTTTCGTCGAATCCCGCGATCCAACTGTGGATTTCGGGTTAAGTGCTTTGTTTAAATTAAAATCCAGGTAAAAATATTTCTTATTTTGTTTCACGTGGAACAATTTTATGTTGGGACAATCGAAGAATAGAATTGATCAGGTTAATCTATTGCAAGACATTTGCATGGGGAGCGATGATGGATACTTTTCCGACCTCGTTCCCAATTATTAATCCGGGTTAAGAAGACCCTAAAAGGAAACTTAGACCATGGAAATAAGTCTATCCAACGATCAGCCTCTTTCTAAACAAGAATCGGAACTGGATATTTTGATTCGATCTCGTTACCCACTCATATACCTTGTAAGCTGGGAGGAGTCTCGGGCTGAATCTCTCCTAGCCAAAATGGCACAAAGACAAGGGAAGAATCTCTATCTATGGTCTGTGACAAGGGGGATATCCGAATATCCACTCGCGGGGACAGAAATCGCTTTGGACCCCCTTCAGGCCCTCGACCATATTGCTAAATCGGGTGATAAGGCGATCTTTGTTCTTAAAGATTTCCACCCCAACCTCAATGACGCCAAAATCGTTCGCCGGCTTCGCGATCTTGTGAACGAACTAAAATCCAGTTACAAGACAGTGATTCTTCTTTCCCCCGTCCTTACGATTCCAATTGAAATTGAAAAAGACATTTCTGTCATTGACTATGAACTTCCGGATTTTGAAGAAATGGCGAACCTTGTGGACGATGCCCTTTCCCAAGCAAAAGGAAAAGTATCGTTCGATTTTAACGCCGACGACAGGGAAAAAATCATTCAAGCCGCCCTTGGAATGACCCTTTCTGAGGCTGAAAACGCCATTGCCAGGTCCATTGTCGGCGGTTCATCCTTCACGGTTGAAGAAATTGAAGAGACCCTTTTAAAAGAAACACAGCAGATCATTCGAAAATCCCGCCAATTGGAGTATTTTGAAGCTAAGGAATCTTTTTCAGAAATAGGTGGAATTGACACACTCAAGCAGTGGCTTGTTAAAAGAGGAAATGGTTTTTCTGAAAAAGCACGTAACTTCGGACTTCCAGAACCTAAAGGGATATTACTGATGGGAGTCCAGGGATGCGGTAAGTCCCTTACTTGTAAAGCCATTAGTGGTCTTTGGAAGCTTCCTTTGCTTCGCCTGGACATGGGGTCAATCTTTGGCCAATACATTGGGCAATCGGAAGAAAACATGCGAAAAGCCATTAAGACAGCGGAGTCGGTTGCTCCCTGTGTCCTTTGGCTTGATGAAATTGAAAAGGGATTGTCCGGCAGCCAATCCTCTGGTTCTGTGGACGCCGGTACGACCAGCCGAATATTTTCAACGTTTCTTACCTGGCTTCAGGAGAAACGTAAGCCCGTTTTTGTTGCGGCAACCGCCAATAATATCCACCAGCTTCCGCCAGAACTTCTTCGCAAAGGCCGGTTAGACGAAATTTTCTTTATCGATCTCCCGACAGAAAAAGAGCGTTTGGATATTCTTTCCATCCACATCAAAAGGAAGAAGAGGATTCCCTCCTCCTTTAATATTGCGACACTGGCCCAGCGGACAAAGGGTTTTTCCGGCGCGGAGCTCGAGCAAGTTATCGTGGAAGCTTTGCACACCGCATTTTTTCAAAATAGAGAATTGAATCAAGAGGACATTGAAGAAGCTATTGAGTGTACGGTCCCTCTTTCGACAACAATGGCGGAAGGCATCGATGAAATACGTCAGTGGGCTAAAATTCGAGCTCGACCTGCGTCATCAAACATGTATTAATAAACATATGTTTAACAATCGTTTTGATCATATTGAAAGCAAACAAAAGCTCCCTCGTGAATTACAAAATGCCATTAAAAAAATGGGCCGGTTTTCTCATCTCGAAATTGGGGAAACGGTCCATACTCTATTGCCGCCCACCCAAAATGGTAAATCCTGCGAACACTGTTCCCAATCAAATGAGATCCATCGCACTTTTTGTTGGGCTTGTTTTAAACCGCTCATGGAACAATCCCTTCCCTTAAAAGAAACCCCACTGACTGTTGTGGTGAATGGAACAACGTACCGTTCCGATCAAGCGGATCTCCCGCCACCCCTCTTGCGACTTTTTGAACAGGTTCGTCAAAAAGGGTTCAATCAAAATGTGGCCTCCCAGTGGGCGGCCCAAGAAGGACACACTCTCCAGCGCAGTACTGAACTCAAAACGGAGAGAGGGGCCGGAAATGAGGTTTCTGTTGTTCGAATAGATAACAACGTGTTTCATTCCGATGACCCCAGTCTTCCACCAGAAATACGAACTCTTCTTAAGCATGTGCAAACAAACCCCGTCACACCCGCACTCATGGACCAACTCCGCCAAGTGGGGGAAAAGGTGAAATATCGCCCCGCAAACACCCTTTCACCTTCAGACGGTGATATCAATTTCTGGACCAGTGTCCGAAATCCGGCAGGAGGAGCTCCCCTTCGAACGTTTCCTCCCCTGGAGGACCAAAAAGGAAAAGACACCTATTCCCGCTGGCTGGGTTGGGCCATGGTGGGGCTTCTTATGTTTTTTCTAATCTTTGTTGGTTCAACTATTTATCCGCTGATCAAAATGCTCCTGAAATAAAATGAAAACAACTCGCCAAAAAAAACGCAAGACTTTTAATATTAATGGAATTACAGATAGAAATAATCCCGGAGTATTGGTTTCATCCCGCAGTCTGGATGGGAAATTTAGGTTTGATACAAAATATATGCGGCTGGCTTTGGAAGAAGCCCGTTTGGCGGCCGCAGCGGACGAAGTTCCTGTGGGAGCGGTGGTGGTTCATCGGGGCCGTGTGATTGCTAAAGGGCGAAACCGAATTCGCGAACGGTGCGACCCAACGGCTCACGCGGAAATTTTGGCTCTCAGGTCGGCCGGAACACACCTCAAGCGGGAGCGCCTAACGGAGGCGACTCTTTACACGACTCTCGAACCCTGTCCCATGTGCGCGGGGGCGCTGGTTTTGGCTCGCGTAAAACGGGTGGTCTATGCGGCATCGGATCCCAAGGCGGGTGCCGGGGGGTCCCTGATGGACCTTCTGCGTCACCCAAAGCTTAACCACCAGATTTTGGTGACGGGTCAAGTTCTCTCCGGATTGTCGCGTCAAAGGTTGGTCCGTTTTTTTAAGTTGAAAAGAAAAAAAGCTTGAGCGGATTCATTCTCCCGAAGTGGCCCTCGAAATTTTATAATCCTGACGGGGGAGCCCACTGTCTGCTCCCGTGAATTTTTTAACGAACCTGGTTTCGGGAGGAACACCCCTTTGTTGATATTGCAGCCCGCGCAAATCACCACCCACAGAGATCGTTCTCCGCTACCCCCCCCGATCACTGGGAATTCCCAGTCAGACCCGGGATTAGATAAAGGCCTCTCCACCGGCATCGCTTTTCCGCTTTTTGTTGAAAAATTAACGGTCTCCTTCTTCTCGATGTTCGCACCCGTCGTTAAGTCTGGGTTCAAAATGATTTCAGTGGCTCTTCTTCTGGGGTGTGTGGGTCTTCCCCTTTTGGCGCAAGGAAAGCGGGCTCCTTGGCCGGCAGAAAAGGTCAACACCGTTGTGGATGGAAAAATCAAGGAAGGGGTTCAAGTGCTCCAGGTGGATGAAGAACCCATGATTTCCCTTCGAACGATCAAAAAGATCTTTGGAGGGCGCGTTCAATGGAAACGGGTTTCTCGGCGCGTGGTCTATCACTCCCAAGGACAAAGGGCCGAATTTGGCCTGGATCTTTCCACAGCTGTGGTGGCGGGAAAAAACATTTTAATGACGCCCGCGGTCCGCGCGTGGGGGGATGAGGTCTATCTTCCTGCCTCACTCTTGATCACACCGGAATTTCAAAATCTTGTGGCTTCCGTGGTCCAATGGGACCCCGCCCGCAGGAATCTCACGGTGGATCCTTCCCCCGAAGTCTCTTCGCCTCGGTTTTATTCTTACCCGAGCAGTGCCCGTGTTTCTGTGGATATCGGGCCACACGTGAACTACCATGTCTTGGCCAAACGTCAGGAAGCGATTACCATTCGGTTGTATGGGGGGCGAGCCAAAGAATGGGAAAAAATATCGATTAATGATGGGGCCATTCAAGCTGTTGAGGTCGCCCCTCGCTCACGGACCACCGATCTTATTATCACCGTGGCCTCAGGGACCGCTGACCCCAGCATTTATTTAGAAGAATCACCCCGTACCCTCGTGATTGAAGTGGCCCGAGAGAACGGACCCTTTTCACCCACCCCCATCCCGGTACAAAAACACCTTCCACGACCCCAACCCCTCTCCCCGCCCTCCACGACCGAAACCGTGTTGGCCCCTCCTGCCCGGGCTCGCCCTCGATCGGACATCGATGCGCCCTATCTCGCCCTTTCCCCTTTGCGCACCATCGTGATCGACGCAGGTCATGGCGGCAAAGACGCGGGCGCCGTGGGGCCCCACGGAACGCTTGAGAAAGAGGCGAACTTACAAATCGCTCTCGCCCTCGCCAAAGTTCTTAATAATGAGGGTCGATTTAAAGTAATTCTTACGCGAACCGACGATCGATTTCTCACTCTTCAGGAAAGATCTTCCATCGCCAATAAAGCGAAAGCAGACCTTTTTATTTCACTCCATTGCAACGCCGGACTCAAATCAGACGCTCATGGGTTTGAAGTATTCTTCCTTTCAGAGAAGGCGTCTGACGACGATGCGGCCGCGGTGGCTCGTCGCGAAAACGCGGTGGTGGAACTGGAAGGAATTGCGGGAAAAGCCCGGCATGAATTGGAAGGGTTACTCTGGTCTCTGGCGCGAAACGAACACATGAACGATTCTTCCGCCATTGCGGGACACATCACACTTCAAGTGGCCCAACGGCTTTCGATGCTCAATCGGGGAGTGAAACAAGCGGGCTTCTATGTCCTCCGAGGAACGTCCATGCCCGCCATATTGGTCGAATCGGCGTTTATCACTCATCCCAAAGAAGAAGGCCTTCTTCGGTCCGCGCGCTTCCACCAAAAATTGGCGGACGCCCTCTACGCCGGTCTTCTGGATTACGAAAAGAAACGAATCCAATCCCGACTTGTCAATACGAAAGGAAATCGCGGAGGGTAAATTTTTTATTCAGTTTGTACTGTTGAATTATTTCGAATACACTTTATTCGCCCCCACCAGCAATTCCCGTCCTATAAAACAGGCTTTCAACTTTCGATCCCCGTCCTTTTCCTTTTTAACGATGGTTTTGACATCATCAAAGGAAATTTTCCAAACATAATTTCCCCATTTATCCACATACCCGGCGGAACCATGTTTCTTATCGAAAATGGAAACGAACGCCAATCCCCCCACAAAGGATGGGGGTGTCGAAAAAGCGGGCCTCAAAATTAAAGTGCCATCCAAATCGAGGACACCATACTTGTTTATGGTTCCTATTAAAATCCACGCCAGACGATCGGAGAAATCACCCCGTTCTTCCGCGCAATCCACCTGAAAAACCATTCATCCCACTCGATCGACAGCCGCGCAAGTCCCCTCCGGAGTGACCACCCAGGCCAACCCATTGGAAAAAGGTCGCGCCTCCCGATAGTGGGGTCGCAACACATACTCCCCGGATTTATTAATAAAACCCATCCCTGGATCGTTTCGTCCCTCAATTCTTTCCGCCGCCGCCACCCCTTCCGAAAAAGACGACGCGCGCAAAAAGGAGTAGGGCATAAAGAAGGATCCGTCCGGACCAATAAAAGACCAAACAGAAAGGCCCGGTTTCTTCACCAACGCCACCCCTTCCGAAAAAGGGAACGCCTCATCAAACATTCCGCCCACAATGGTCCCACTGGTGTTGATAAAAACTTTTTTACCTTGAAGGTTTTCAACTAAAGCCCGTCCGTCATGAAAAGTGGCCACTTCTGTACCCCCATTCCTTCCGATCGGATCCAACGCGGTCGTTCCGATCACTTCTCCCTTCGTATTGATGATTTCCCAATAGCCGGAGATCAACCGGGCCAACGCCACCCCTTCATGAAACATCCCTGCCCGACCGTAACGTGGAGGAATAATGTTCTCTCCCCGTCAATTGATGTATCCCCATTCGTTATCAACCATGACCGCGGCCATTCCTCCGGAGATTCGCTCCGCGGCATCGAAACGAGGCAAAACAACATTTTTTCCTTTCGCGTTTATAAACCCCCATTTTCCATCCACCAGGATCGGAAAGCCGGTTTCATTTTCCCCTAACGTGACCGTGGAAAATTTTTGATATAAAAATCCACCCAGGAGGAGCAGAATTCCTAGGCCAATGGCGATAACGGCCTGTTGTCTTTTTGGATCGGGTTTGGCCTCAAACGAGACCACTTCGTCCGGGGAAAGACCCATGGCTTTCTTTTGCTTTACGTGTTTCGTCCATTTTTTAAAAACAATTCCACAAAAAACGCATTCCTGTGAACTGCAACTATTGTCTTTTCCGCACGCCGGACATGACGCCATCGCCAACTCCTGCCACTCTAATCAAAAATATTGGAATTAAAAAACAAGGACCGCTTTATCAGAACCGATCCGAGTCATCTGAGGATCGGACTCCTCGTAAGTTTAATGGAAATACCAAGAGAGTGAAACGGAATTTATCATCCAAATAAAAGGACCCATCTCAGGTTTGAATTTCCCAGGGTTGATCTCATCGTAAGGGGCCCTTGGTTCAGGAGGCCTAAATCGAATCCGGGCCCGCCTTTCTTCAGAAAGAAAATGTGTTGGCAAAAAAACCTTGATTTATTACTGGGCGAATGTATAATTAATCATATGGCTAATATAAAAAGATGACACGTCCTTCCAAGGACATTGATCAAAAACTTATTGTCGCGGCTCGTGCCTTGGTCGCGGACAAGGGGTTTGGCGCCCTCACCGTTCGTGCGGCGGCAGCTCGGGCACGGGTGAACCCAGGGATGTTTCACTACCATTTCCGAACGAAACGGGTCTTTAAGAGACGCATACTGGAATCCATTTACGAAGATTTCTTTGAGCGGTTTACCCAATCGGCAAAGGGGGTCAGCCCTCTGGATAAATTGCGGGAATCTCTCCGGTATGTGGGCCGATTTTCCCGGGATCATCGCCGAGAAGGATTTACCCTAATCCAAGACGCCCTCAGCGGGGATCAGGACACGGTGGAGTTCATGGGGACCCATTTCCTTCGTCATATGAAAATTCTCATGGGGCTTGCCGCCGACGCCCAAAAGGCGGGACAATTGGATCCCGCTCCCCTTCCCTTTGTGATGACATTTATTATGGCGGGGGTGGGCCTTCCCCATATCCTCCTGGAATCCTTTAAATCCGTGAAAGTGCGCCACCCCTACGGGTTCCCGTTTTCAGAAGTCGAAGAGGCCCTCCTCACAGATGAAGCCATTGATCAACGTGTTCAAGCCGTGTTGCGCGGGTTAGGGGCTTCCGCATGAAGTGGCCCCTGCTCATTTTTCCTCTCTTTTGTGGATTCGCCTGGGGTCAAACCCTAGATTTTGATCTCGCGACAGTCGAACAAAAATCGCTGGCTCACTCTCCTCTCCTTAAAGCCCATCGCGAAACAGCCAATGCCTCAAAATTCAGATCGGCCGCCCAAAGGTCCCGTCTCTGGCCTTCATTAGGGATCGAAGCCAGTTACCGCCATCAATCCGAAGTGCCTTCGTTCAAAGCCAGCCCCGTTTCCCCGTTGATTGAAATGGGGGACAACGAAAATTATTCCTTGGGACCGGCCGTCTCGTGGCTGGCGTGGGATTCGAAGGCAGTGAAATGGACTGTAGCGGCTATGGACCATCAAGCGATTGCTCAAACGCAGGAAGTCCTCGCCACAGAAGTGCAACTTCGGTTGGCGGTTCGCGTGGCTTTCTTCCAAATTCAAGGCCAAGTGGAAGGATTACGGTTCGTGGGAGAGGGGCTCCGTTTGGCTCAAGCTCAACGATCCGATATAACCATCCGACACCAGGCGGGTTCGGCCAGCCGACAGGACCTTTTGCTCGCGGAAGCGGAAGTGATGGCTCGCCGTCAGGATTTCCGAAAGGCCCAGACAACGCTCTCAGGGGGAGTCCGGAACCTTATGGCTCTCATGGGGGAGGACCAAGAAATTGATTTAAGCCGACCTTTATCAGCTGACCTGTCCCTGAACAGACCTGCAGGTGTCCCGGACCCAACGGTGGTCCTTACCGTCCCAGCGCCATCGGCCCTGCGTGACCAATTTGAAACCGCCATGGACCGGTCGTTTAATGAGAAACACCCGGGAATTCGTTCTCTTGTCTATCAAACCCAAGCCGCCCAGTCCTCGGCTCAAGCGGTGAAAGCGGGCAATGGACCCATTGTTCAACTTACAGCAAAATCCAGTTTTGACTACCCCAATGGTCCTGTTCACGAAAGAATACATCAGAACGCGATCGGCGCCATGGCGCACTGGCCCCTCTTTGAAGGGGGACGTGTTCTTAGGGAGACCCGTGAACGTGAAGCGATGGCCCGATCTCTCGAAGAACGTCGTCGTCAAACCGAGGAAAATCTACAGCGCGACTGGCGGATGCTGAGGGAGGAGATTTCCGGGCTCAAAGAGGAGTTCGTTCTTGCCAATCAATCCTTGCTTTATTACCAACAATTGGCCCAACTGGCTTACGCTTCCTTTCAGGCAGGCCAAAAACCGTTTTTGGATGTTCAGGCCGCCAACCTGGCCCTGCTGAACGCCCAAGTCAAATCCGCGAAAACAGAGGTTGAAATTTTATCGCGCTTAGCGGTTCTCTCCAGTTTAACTTCCGAGGTGGCCCCGTGCAAATAAAAAGAATTATTATTCCAATCCTTTTGATTGTCGTTGCATTGATTGTGTGGAGATTAAACCTTCCCAAGGAATTCAGATACGCCGGGACCCTTGAAGCCACCGAAGTGGATATCAGCCCTCGTCTTCCGGCTCCCCTGCTCACTCTCCCTTCCCCGGAAGGGAGCCCCGTGGTCACCGGTCAAATCTTGGCACGACTGGACGGGGAGGACCTTCGCTTGGCGGCGGACCAGGCCGCACGGGATTATGCCCGGGCCATCCGTCTAAATAAAAACGGTTCTTTGCCTGTCGAAGCTCTTGAACGTTATCGTTTCCGGAAAGAGGAAACAGCTCTCCGGCTTTCCTGGTGCACCATCGTCTCCCCTCTGGATGGGGTGGTTTTGCGGCGTTACCACGAACCCGGGGAATGGGTCACCCCTGGGCAAAAGATACTCACTCTGGCCAACCTCCGGGAACTCTACGCGTATGTTTACGTCCCAGCCCCTGTCATGGAAAAACTGGCAATAAACCAGACGGTTTCAGCCCTTCTCCCCTTTGCAAAAACGAAATCGAAAACAGGAAAAATCGTCTCCATTCGAAATGAAGCCGAATTTACTCCTAAAAATGTCCAAACCCAAACCGAACGGGAACGCCTGGTCTTTGGGATCAAAGTGGTTTTCGAAAACACAGACGGCGCGTTGAAGCCTGGAATGTCCGTAGAAATAACCTTTTGAAGTCCGATCTTTCCATCGACGTCCTCAATCTTCACAAACGCCTCGGGACAACATGTGCGTTAACGGGGGCCACACTCCGCTTTGAAGCGGGAGGGCTCTATGGATTGATTGGGCCCGACGGGGCAGGGAAAACGACGCTTTTTCGAACACTGGTTGGCCTTCTCCATCCGGACCAGGGGTCCGTGACTTATCGCGACAAAAACAACGTCATCCCCTTTGCCGTGGCCCGCGCCGGAGTGGCGTATATGCCACAACAACAAAGCCTTTACCCGGACCTTTCTATCGATGAACACCTCCATTTCTTCCGGGACCTCCATCAAATTTCTCAGGGGGATTTTGAGTCCCGTCGCGCCCGTTTGCTCCACTTGACCCGCTTGGAAAAATTCACGGACAGGCCCGCTGGCAAGTTGTCGGGGGGGATGTATAAAAAATTGGGGCTAATGTGCGCGCTCCTGCCCACCCCATCCGTCCTCCTTTTGGACGAGCCCACCAACGGTGTCGATCCCATCAGCCGTCGTGAGTTTTGGGAATTGATCCACGAACTCCGGTCGGAAGGCGTGCTGACGATCATCGCCACCGCCTACATGGACGAAGCCGAACGATGCGCTGAAGTCTATCTGATGGAAAAAGGTCAAGTACTGCTGTCGGGACCTCCACGAAGAATTTTGGAAAGTCAAAACGCCGCAAATTTTTCGGAACTCTTCATTCGTCGCGCCGGAGCGGGCGAATGAACGCGGTGGAGGTCCAAAATCTTTCGGTTCGGTTTGGGGAATTCACAGCGGTGGACACGATTTCTTTCCATGTGAAACCGGGGGAAATCTTTGGTTTCTTGGGCGCCAACGGTGCGGGAAAAACCACCACGATTCGGGTTCTCACCGGCCTGTTACCCCCTTCAGAAGGCATGGTTCGTGTGGCCGGACTCACTTTTGAAGATGGGGAACAGGCCATCAAATCTCGCGTGGGGTATATGTCCCAACGGTTCACCTTATACAACGATCTCAGTGTTCAAGAGAACCTTTCCTTTGCCGCTGGACTCCGCAAAATTCCGCCGGCTCCTTCAAATGAACGGATAAAACGGTTGCTCAATTTTATCCAGTTCGGGTCCCCGTTGAAAACCCTGGTTCAGAATTTGCCGGGGGGACTAAAACAGGAAGTCTCTCTTGTGGCGGCGCTCTTGCATGACCCGGAAATCGTTTTCTTGGATGAGCCCACCGCCGGGGTATCGCCTTCGGCGCGGGCGCGGTTTTGGGGACTGATTCGTTCCCTGGCGAAAGAGGGGAAAACCATTTTTGTCACCACCCACTATATGGATGAAGCCGAAGAATGCGGGCGAATCGCGCTCATGCGCGCAGGGCGAGTGATCGCTCTGGGCAGTCCCTCCGAATTAAAAAAACAAGCCTTTCCGGAACGGTTAATGGAAATCCAATGGAAAGACAACCCGCCCCCCGATTGGCATCGATCCCTTCTTTCGGGCCCCGCGGTTTCTGTTGTGCCCTACGGGTTGTATTACCACGTGTTGATTCAGGATCCTGTCGGCTGGGCTCAATTTCTTTCTACCCATGCCGATCACATGGTGGCCCGAGACATTCCCCCTTCCCTCGAAGATGTCTTTATTCGACTTGTCGAAGGCGTGGAGCGATGATGCCGTCCCTCCCTTCTCCCAAACGATTTGTTCTGGGCCGTGCCCTTTCCATCGCCCGAAAAGAAATTTACCATCTCGTTCGCGACCCCTTTACGTTGGGAATGGCGCTTGGTGTCCCGGTGCTCCTCGTGCTCATTTTTGGGACCGTTTTGGATTACGATGTGAAACGCATTCCCCTGGTGGTCATGGACCGTGACCAAACCCGGGTTTCCCGTGAACTGGTGGACCTCTTCGCGAGTGCTGACTATTTCACCCCTCTGGCCCTTCGTCCGGGGGAAACAGCCCTCGAAACGTTGGAGGAAGGACGGGGCAAGGTGGTCCTCCAGATCGAACCGGGTTTTGCGCGCGGGTTGGCAAAAAACCACTCTGCCGAAACCCAAATCCTGGTGGATGGATCTGATAATCAAACCACCGGGGTCATCGCCAGTTACCTGGCGGGTCTCCAAAGGGCAGCCTCCGCGCGGTTGCGCCCTTCCCCCCGGGGACCTCCCTGGGCGCTTCAAACACGTTTTCTCTTTAATCCCGAACTGAACAGTCGTTGGTTCGTGGTCACGGGTCTTTTTGTCGTGGTGATCGGAATCGTTTCGGTTCTCCTCACCGCGTTGACGGTGGCGCGGGAATGGGAAACGGGGTCCATGGAACTATTGCTTTCCACCCCCATCCAGCCCCTGGAGATCATCGTGGGAAAATTGGCCCCTTACATGGCCCTCTGCATGATGGCCAATGTCTTGATTTATGGGGCCGCGCGATTGGGGTTCGGGGTGCCCTTTCATGGCAGTCACGGGACATTTTTCCTGGCGTGTGTTCTCTTCTTAACGTGCACGCTGGCCCAGGGGTTGTTGATCTCGGTGTTAACCCGACAGCAACAGTTGGCCATGCAGTTTTCCAATCTCACGGGTCTTCTCCCCGCGACGCTCTTGTCGGGATTCGTTTTCCCGGTGGAAAGCATGCCCGTTTTTTTTAGATATTTCACCGCGCTCCTTCCCGCGCGCTGGTTTGTGGAAGCCTGTCGAGGAATATTTCTGAAAGGGTCGGGCCTCGTTGAGCTGGCCATCCCGCTGGGGGCCATGGCAGCGATGGGGACCGCCCTGGTGTTTTTAGCCGCTAAAAAATTCAAGAAAGATTTAGAACCATGAACCCGACCCTTATCGCTTTTATCAAGAAAGAGTTCATTCAAACTTTACGGGATAAACGTATGCGCCTGATTCTTTTTGTCATTCCCGTGGTCCAAATGACCATTTTCGGGCTCGCCCTTTCCAACGAAATAAAGGATGTCCGATTGGCTGTCTACGCGGAACCAAGCGACCGGCTGGCGCAAAAAGTGGGGGAACGGGCATCCGGGTCCGGTTGGTTTCATCTGGTTCCAAGCGATGAACCCGATCCGTTTATGTTGGTGCGGTCCGGTCGGGCCGACGCCGTTCTTGTCGCTCCGGCCGGGGGGTGGAGCCGCGCGGTGGTTCATGGAAAAGGGGACGCTCAACTGTTGGTGGATGCCACGAACGCCATAAAAGGCCGCGTGGTGGAAACCTACATGAACGCGATTGTTCACCAAACATTTATAGAAGAAAACCTGCCCGGGGTCCCCCCGGAAACGGTGGGAGTCGTTTTTCGAACGAGGGTTCTTTATAACCCCACACTTCAAACTTCGGCCTATCTGGTCCCGGGTGTCATGGGAATTATTCTTTGCCTGGTGACTGTGCTTCTGGCTAGCATGTCCATGGCCCGTGAGCGCGAATTGGGAACATTTGAAACCCTGATCGCCGCGCCTGTGGCGCGATGGGAAATTTTTCTGGGGAAAACGCTCCCCTATATGATCCTCGGCATGGCCGATGTCCCTCTTCTGGTCGGGTTAGGTGTGTGGGGTTTCCACGTTCCGCTCCGGGGACCGCTCTGGGCCATAGGTTTGGCGTCGCTGGTGTTTGTCGGGACCACGGTGGCCGTGGGAACCTTGATCTCCACGTATGCTAAAAATCAACAGCAAGCCATGATGGGGGGATTTCTCTTCCTCTTTCCAGCGATCCTTTTATCGGGTGTGATGGCGCCCATCGAAAACGTTCCGGTTTTTTTCGAACCCCTGTCGTGGATGAACCCCCTCCGTTTTTTCGTCTCCCTCATGCGCCACGTGATGTTGAAAGGGTCTCCGGGGACGTTCTATTGGACGAACCTTGGCGCTCTCGCTGCCTTGGGAGCGTTGGCCACCTCAGCCAGCGTCCACCGGTTTCGTCGTACGTTGGGGTAATTCCTGACAAAACCGGTCTGCCATTAAAAATTTAATTGATTGAAAACACATTATAATTTGCTAAATTATTATCATTGAAAAAATGAGTCGTAAGTTGAGATATTTAACAAACTCATTTTAACTTCGGTGGCCTCAGAAAAAGGATAACGCTTACCCATCCATGACGTCACACATCAACGCCTCATCGTCAGGTTCTGCGCTCCGCCCCTCGGCACCGGTGACCGCCGGTCTCCTCCCGAAAGAATACGGTGTCACGCGTTTGGCCATTCTGCCACGAGATCCCCGTTGGATTCACGCCTATTGGGAAGTGGCGCCCTACACTTGGGAAGAAGCCCGCAAACAATTTGGCAATCTTTTAAACCAGGGCCGGTCTGTTCTCCGAGTTCACTCGGCCCATGAAGGGAAAGAAGATTTCGTTGATGTGGACGTGCGGATCGACGAGCGCAATTGGTACCTTTCCCTTTCGCAGACCGAGGGGGAATGTTACGCTCAATTGGGAATGATCTTGCCGGACGGTCGGTTTGTGCTTCTGGCGCACTCCAACAGGATTCGTCTTTCCTCCGGGCAAGTGTCGGACCTTCTGGACGAAAGATGGGGAATCCTCAAAGGAGAATGGGATCGTCTGTTTGAATTGTCAGGGGGCGGTCGTTTAGGGGCCGGATCGCTGGATTTGGCTAAAATGATGGCCCAGCGATGGGAACTTCTTCGAAGTGTTTCTTCCGTGTCGTTTCTGCCCTCCTCTCCGGGCGGGGCCAGCTGGGGTCGGAGGCCGGTCCAGCACAAAGAAAAAGGATTTTGGTTGGTGGCCGACACGGAAGTCACGGTGTATGGGGCCACGGAGCCCGACGCCACACTCCTTTTTCAGGGCCAACCCGTGCCCCTCAATCCGGACGGTACATTTTCGTTTCATTTCACTCTTCCAGACGGCGAACAAGTGTATCCAATTCACGCCACAAATCGTGACGGGGACCTGTCCCGCTTTATTGAATTTAAGGTTTCCCGTCAGTCCAGCAAGAGCGCCGACTAGGTGCTCCTTCGCACCACCCGCTCCAGGAGACTCCCCCAATGACGGATCCTCAAGGCTACCTGAACCTCGTTCTTCACGCCCATCTGCCTTACGTCCGCCACCCGGAATATCCCGACTTTCTTGAGGAAGATTGGTTCTATGAAGCGGTAACGGAAACGTATGTTCCTATTTTGGACATCCTCGAACGGTTAGCGCAAGAAAAGATCCATTTCCGCATCACCATGTCCCTCACCCCACCCCTTTGCAATATGCTTTCCGATGATCTCCTCCTGTCGCGCTACCGGGTCAAGCTGGGGAAACTTCTCGAGTTGGCGGAGAAAGAGGTCTTTCGAACCCGAAGCCTTCCCAGCGCTTTTCAAGAAACCGCCGCCATGTATTTGTCCAAGTTTCGACGGGTGCAAGAAATTTTTGATGGGTGCGGAGGACGTCTCCTCAAACGCTTTAAAGCTCTCCAAGATCACGGGCTGCTCGAGATCATCACCTGTGGGGCGACACACGGTTATCTGCCCCTCATGATTCATGAAGAATCCCGCCGCGCCCAGATCCGTATCGCGGTTCAAGACTACCAGCGCCATTTCGGTCGGCCGCCCCGCGGTATTTGGCTGCCCGAATGCGCTTACGCTCCGGGAGTCGACCATCTCTTGAAAGAGAACGGCATTCGGTTTTCTTTCCTCGACTCCCACGGGATTCTCTTTTCCAAACCCCGTCCCCGTTACGGTGTGTTCGCCCCTATTTACTCTCCCGGTGGGGTGGCGTTCTTTGGGCGCGACATGGAAACGGCGCACCAGGTTTGGTCCGCGGAACAGGGGTATCCCGGGGATTTCAATTACCGAGAATTCTATCGGGACATCGGGTATGATTTAGACTACCCCTACATTCAGCCTTACTTGCACGAAGATGGCGTCCGGCGGAACACCGGAATCAAGTACCACCGTGTCACTGGACGGGTGGCCCTCTCGGACAAGGAACCTTACGTGCCTTCCCGCGCGCGAAGCACAGCCGCCAGCCACGCGGGGAACTTTCTTTTCAATCGGGAACGCCAAGTGGACTATTTGAGCCATGTCATGAACCGTCCTCCGTTGGTCACTTCGGTCTATGACGCGGAACTTTTCGGGCATTGGTGGTTTGAGGGACCCGACTTCTTGGATTCCCTGCTCCGCAAAATCCATTTTGACCAGAACGCCGTGAAAACAATCCACCCCATTGAATATCTCGAAAAGTTCCCCGAACAGCAAATCACGGAACCCGAACCCTCCAGTTGGGGCGACAAGGGTTACAATGAAGTGTGGTTAAACGTTTCCAACGATTGGGTGTATCCCCATCTTCATATCGCGGCGGAACGCATGATCTATTTAGCCAATATCCATCCGAACGCCGAAGGGCTCCTTCTCCGCTATCTCAATCAGGCGGCGCGGGAATTGCTCCTCGCCCAGTCCTCGGACTGGGCCTTCCTGATGACGGTCGGAACCGCCCGCCAGTATTCGGAGAAACGGACCCGGGACCACGTGGGACGATTTTTAGATCTTTTCCACCGGGTTCAAGAAAACCGTATGGACGAAGGGGTGGTGGCCCATCTCGAATCCATCGACAATCTCTTCCCTGGAATCGATTACCGCGCCTATCAAAGCCTCGGAAATTCGTAATCCCCAAGCCGTAAGACCACAGGTCATCCTGCCTTCAACCGACCTGACCCCAGAGCAACGTTCTTCCCATGTGTTTGGATATTGGCTAAAATGAGACACCGAACCTCATTCCCAGAATATTGAACTGAACTGGTCTGGCATTTTCCTGTTTCTCCTTACGTGAAAGAAGAGTGAATGAGGTCCAAGAAATTACGTTTAGGGTTGTTCAAGGGGGCGGGATGGGAATGATCCAAGAATTTAAACAGTTCGCCATGAAAGGGAATGTGGTGGATATGGCCGTGGGCGTTATTATTGGGGGGGCCTTTGGGAAAATCGTGACCTCCCTGGTGAACGATATGGTCATGCCCGTGATCGGTGCACTCACCGGAGGCGTCGATTTTAAGGAGAAAGTCTGGACCCTCACCTCTGCGGCGGGAGGGATCCCCCCTGTCACGGTTAAGTACGGAGCCTTTACAAATACCGTTATTGATTTTGTGATCATTGCCTTTGCTATTTTCATGGCCATAAAAGTTGTGAACAAGATGGCCCGAACCCCTGTCGCCACTAACGCACCTGTCAAATAGGAGCCCTATGAAATTTATTTCACGCCCATTCGTTCTCGTTTTAGGATTGACCTTTCTCCCCCTTATTTCTCTCCACGCAAAAGATGTTACCGACCGTTGGGGATGGGGAGGTTCCTTGGGCATGAGTGATTTTCTAAGTTCCTCTTCGGTCCGCCGGCAAACGAAACCTGGACCGGCCGCGTCCGCGTGGGTTCGGTACGGTGTGTTGTCGAAAAGCGAATTCCTGTTCGCTTTTGAAAATGTGCAGGCCAATGGGAAAAATGAACTGAACATGTCCCGGCTGCGGCCATTGACCGCCAATTGGCTTCAATCTTTTGGGGACGGACCCTGGACGCCCTACGTTTCTGTGGGTGGGGGGCCCGTTTGGGTTCGCCGTGCGGGAAATTGGGAACAAGATCGGTTGATGACATCCCTCCGAGCGGGGAGCGGTCTCGAGCGACAACTGGGGGAGTCCCTGGGTTTGGGTCTTGGGCTGACCTACCACCACGTTTTTTCTGACGGTCGATACGCCCGCAGTTCTTCGGCCCTCACGCTTCAGTTCTCCGCCAACTACTTTTTTTGGTGCGGGAACACCCGCCTCCCGGTTTTTAAAGAGAAACCCGCCCCAAAGATTCCAACGTCTCTTCCCCCAACGCCCGACGCGGATGGGGACGGTGTCCCCGACAAGAGAGACGCTTGCCCTGGGACAGAACAGGGCGTTGCGGTGGACGTCATGGGATGCCCCAGAGATACGGATGGGGATGGCGTTTTGGACGGTCAAGACGAGTGTCCCGGGACCCCTCAGGGCACTCTGGTCAATGACGTGGGGTGTCCGGCTCAAAAAGTTTCCGTGACTCTGGACGTGAAGTTTGAATCGGGAAAATTTGATTTAAGCCAGGAATTCGATGCCCAGTTGCTCAAATGCGCCAACTTCATGAAACGATTTCCTTCCACGACCGTTGTCATTGAAGGTCATAGTGACAGCGTGGGGTCCGCCACCAAAAACAAGGTCCTCTCCCAAAAGCGGGCGGAGGCGGTCCGTTCGGCCTTGATCAGTCGATTGGGTGTTGCGGCCGAGCGCGTCTCAGCGATGGGATTCGGGTCGGAATCTCCTGTTGGGGACAACAACACAGCAGAAGGGCGGGCGGCCAACCGTCGCGTTGTTGCCACGATCTCGGCCCTAAAAAAATAAACTGAAACAACGGGTATTCTCATTGGATGAGGATGTCCCTTTGGAGGTGTTTTCCCATGCAAAAACGATGGATTCTCCCCGTGGTCTTGTGCGTAACCTTGTCGGCGATAGGCCACGCCGAGACAAAGGCGAAGAATTGGAAAAATGAAACTCAATTTTCCTTCCTGTCCGCAAGCGGGAACAGCCAATCCCTCACCCTGGGCGCCGGAGAAAAATTTAACTGGCAAAAGAATAAATACGTCGTGGACGTTTGGGCCAACGCGTTGAACGTGCAAAGCGACAAAGAGCGGACCTCCGAACTTTACAACGCCGGCGAAAAACTTTCTCGAAAATTCTCCAAACGGAATTATGTCTTTCAACGGGGGCTCTGGGAATCCGATCGTTTTGCAGGGTATCGTCACCGCTCGGACCTTTCGCTCGGTTTGGGGCAAGAGATCGTGAAAACGAAAGCCAACGAGCTGTTCACCGAATTTGGCGCGGGCTACATCAATGAACAACGCGTCAGTGCGCCCCGGAACGATTTTGGCTCGGGTCGGGCGTATGCCAAATACATCCGACATTTCTCCGATTCATCTAAGGTTTCCCAAGACGGGGAATATCTCCATAACCTCGATCAACCCAATGGATATCGAATCAATACGGAAACCGCTCTGACCGCCGGACTGTCCAGCACTTTAGCCCTTAAGGTTTCCTACGCGTGGAAACACGCCCACGGACCTCCCGAGGGTTTTAAGCGGGATGACAGCACAACCTTGGTATCACTCCTGATCAATTATTAACCTTAGCCCCTTTCCAGCTCAGGGGCTTGACGCGACAATTTGAATTCGCTATTATTATCACACTCGATGGTCGAGTGCTTGCTTTGAAATAGTACAACGGCACTAGATCGACGGTAAATAGGCCAAAATCCCTTGGGGATTTTTGGCTTTTTAATGGAAGTTTAATTAGCAGTCTTAGATATCGATTGCTAACAAAAGTAAGGAGGCCTCTATGGCAGACGCGGTACTCACCAAGATTAAAATCCGACCCCTCGGCGATCGGGTGGTTGTGAAAGCCTTAGAAAAAGATAAGCAAGAACGTGGCGGGTTAATCATTCCCGACACCGCTAAGGAAAAACCCCAGGAAGGCGAGATTGTCGCCGCGGGAAAAGGGAAAACAACCGACGACGGAAAATTGCTCATGATGGACGTGAAAGTGGGCGATAAAGTCCTTTACGGCAAGTATTCCGGAACGGAAATTAAGTTGGATGGCGACGAATACCTGATCATGCATCAGGAAGATATTCTCGGCATTCTGGACGCAAAATAAGTTCCAAGGAGGAACTCTTTCTATGGCCAAACAAATCAAATACTCAGACGAAGCCCGCAAGTCCCTTAAAGCGGGTGTGGACAAGTTGTCAGAAGCGGTAAAAAGCACGCTCGGCCCCAAGGGTCGCTATGTGGTGCTGGACAAAAAATTCGGTTCACCCACCGTTACCAACGATGGTGTCACAATCGCGAAAGACATTGAGTTGGAGGATCCCTTTGAAAACATGGGAGCCCAGCTGGTCCGCGAAGTGAGCTCCAAGACGAACGACGTGGCCGGAGATGGGACGACCACCGCTGTGGTCCTTGCCCAAGGAATTATTACCGAAGGCTTCCGCAACATCACCGCGGGCGCCAACGCCACCCATATTAAACGGGGAATCGATAGGGCGGTTGAAATTGTCGTGGCGGACCTCAAAAAGAACGCCAGAAAGATCAACATCGATCCCAAAGCGAAAGACGAAATCACGCAAATCGCCACGATTTCGGCTTCGGACAAAGAAATCGGTCAGAAAATCGCGGACGCGATCCTGAAAGTGGGCAAAGACGGTGTGATCACAGTGGAAGAGGGCAAGACCTCCGTGACCACGGTTCGAACGGTGGAAGGAATGCAGTTTGATCGGGGTTACATTTCCCCTTACTTCGTCACCGACGCCGACCGAATGGAAGGTGTGTTGGAAGACCCCCTCATCATCATCACGGATAAAAAAGTGGCCGCGATGAACGATCTCCTCCCTCTCTTGGAGAAAATCGTCCAACAGGGAAAACCTTTCCTCCTGATTGCGGAAGACGTGGAAGGTGAGGCTCTGGCCACTCTCGTGGTCAACAAACTGCAAGGACGCCTTCGGGCCGCCGCGGTGAAGGCCCCAGGCTTCGGAGATCGACGGAAAGAGATGTTGGAAGACATTGCCACCTTGACGGGTGGGCAGGTCATCACCGAAGAAAAAGGCTACAAGATCGAAAAAGCTGATGTGGCGATGTTGGGACGCGCCACCCGTGTGGTCGTGGACAAAGAGAACACCACGATTGTCGGGGGTCTCGGCGACGAAAAAGCCATTAAAGCCCGAATCGCTCAAATTAAAAAACAGATCGATGAAACCACCTCTGACTACGACAAAGAGAAGCTCCAGGAACGCCTGGCGAAGCTCTCGGGCGGCGTGGCGGTGATTGAAGTCGGTGCGGCCACCGAAACTGAAATGAAAGCCAAAAAATACAAAGTCGAAGACGCCATGCACGCGACCCGCGCGGGTGTGGAAGAAGGCATCGTCTCCGGCGGCGGCGTGGCGCTCTTGCGCGCGCAGAAATCCTTGGATGGCGTGAAGGGTGTGGATTCGGATGAGCAGACGGGCATCAACATCGTTCGCCGTGTCCTCGAAGATCCCCTTCGGACCATCGCTGAAAACGCTGGGGTGGACGGATCGATCGTTGTGGACAAAGTCCGCACGAACGCGGATCCGAACTTCGGTTATGACGCGGAGAAGAACGAATACGGGGACATGCAAAAGTTCGGTGTGGTGGATCCCGTAAAAGTGACCCGTTGCGCCTTGCAAAACGCGGCGTCTGTGGCGGGGCTCCTGTTAACGACCGACGTGCTCGTGACAGACCTCCCGGAGAAGAAATCCTCCGGTCCAGCCATGCCCGGTGGAATGGGCGGGATGGGCGGCATGGGCGGCGGCGACTTCTAAACGAAAGTCTCTCCAGAACGGCACTTGCGGGCGAGGTTCTTCGGAACCTCGCCCGCGGTTTTTAGGGGATTATTGAGGTGGGGAAAGGCGCCGCAGGATTTCAGCGGTGGAATGGGATCGGTTCAGCGTATAAAAATGAATCCCCGCCACCCCTTCCGCCAAGAGGACACGACACTGCTCCGTGGCGTGGTCGATCCCCAATTGGATGACGGCCTCGGGGTTGTTCTGGGCCTGGTCAAGAGCGAGGGCCAAAGGCACGGGGATGTGCGCTCCGCAGAGAGTGGTAAACCGTTTGACTTGACTGACGTTGGTCACAGGCATAATCCCGGCCACGACCGGCTTTTGGATCCCCCGTGCCACCACCCGATCCCGGAATCGCAAAAAATCGTCTGTGTTAAAAAATAACTGGGTCACAACAAAATCAGCGCCACAATCGACTTTTTCTTTAAGATGATCGAGATCTTTTTCCCGATTGGGGCATTCGGGGTGCCCTTCTGGGTATCCCGCGACTCCCAAGCAAAGGTCCGTTTGTTGACGTATGTGCGCCACCAATTCCGAGGCGTGAAGAAACCCTTCGGGGTGAGCCACGAAAGTGGCCGATCCTTTTGGGGGATCTCCCCGTAAGGCCAAAATATTTTCTATTCCACGAGAACGAATATCCACCACAATGTCATTGATTTCTTTGCGACCAACACCCACGCACGTGAGATGCGCCATGGATTCAATCCCAATATCTTTCTTAATCGTGGTGACCAAGTCCAATGTTTTTCCGCGTGTTCCCCCACCAGCGCCCCAAGTGACGGAGATATAGGCGGGGTTCAAGGATTTTAAGGTCTTCGCTGTGGCCAACAGATGAACCACATCGTCGTCGTTTTTGGGAGGGAAAAACTCAAAGGAAAAAAGAGTTTTTCCTCCCGAAAGGAAAGTGGATATTTTCATGGGTGTCCAGTTTACTATTTCCCATCAACGAGTGAAAACAGGGGGAACGAAACGACCAACGTGAAAGAAGCGTTTGTGAGGGAGCCGATGGATCTTTAAAGTTTAAAGTCGCTGGATGGAAGGCGAAGCAGCGCGAGGGCTCGATTGATTTCAGCCACCTGAGCCGACGTGAGATCCGGCGAAGCCACCAGGTGGTCCAGTAAATGACGCACTTCCTTAACCCGACCTCTCTCGTCGGAAACCCGAGAATGAAGGGCGTTCATCATCTGGTTAAAAGCGTCTCGAATATCTTTGAGTTCATCTTTCGGTCGAAGCTGAAGACGCGTGGTGAGATCCCCTTCCGCTACCCGGGCCAAGGATTTCTCCAAATTGATCAAGGGTCCCGCCACGCGGTGAGAGAGATAGATCGTAACGAAGACGAGGACAAAAATAAAAACCAGCAATTGGATCAGGGGCAATTTTTGAGCTTTGATGAAAATCTCCAACATTTCCGCACTCCAGCCCGCGTTCCGTCCAAAGCTTAAATAGTAGTCCACCAGAACAAAGATAAACGATAAAACCGCGGCCGACACCATTCCCAGGACCAATCGTCCCTGGAGCGACCGATTCACAAAATAGCGGCGGCGAGGGAGAAACAAGAGTTTTGATCCGATCAATTTTTCCTCCTTCGATTCTTCCCAAAGTATGGGGGAAAAACCAATAAATTTCAAGGTGTGTTTGTCTTGTCGCGCGGGATGTGGTTAAATTCCACCATGGAACTCCGTGGGAAAGTAGCGCTTATTACAGGGGGAACGCGTGTGGGCCAAGGGGTAGCCGATGCCCTCGCCCGCGCCGGGTGTTCGATCGCTGTGTCTTACCGCACCTCACGGACCACGGCATTGGGAACGGTCCATCGGGCAAAATCCCTGGGGGTCCGCGGCCTCGCTCTCCGCGCCAATCTCGAACGCCTCTCAGATCTTAACCTTCTGGTTCCCCGTGTTGTTCGGAAACTCGGACGACTCGACATCCTGGTCCATATGGCCTCTCACTACGAGAGAACACCTTTAAAGGAACTCCTCAAAAAAAAATCACTCCGCGCCACGGCTTTCGAGAAAAACATGGCGATCGACCTCCGGAGCGCTTATGAACTTTCTCTCTTGGCCGTCCCCGTGATGCGAAAAATGGGGGGGGGACGAATTGTTCATTTCGTGGATTGGGTGGCGGCCAGTGGCCGTCCCCGTTACAAAGATTACATCCCTTACTACACGGCAAAGGCCGCACTCAAAGGACTAACAGAAGTGTTGGCCCTGGAGCTGGCCCCTGATATTTTTGTGAATGCCATTGCCCCGGGACCCCTCCTGGCGCCTGCCGGTCTTTCGGCTGCAGCGAACCGGGAAGTTTTAGTGAATACCCCCCTGGGCCGCTGGGGAGGAACGAAAGAGATCGCTCAAGCGGTCCTATATTTGGTTCAATCTGATTTCGTGACCGGTGAAACTCTTCGTGTGGACGGCGGTCGCCACTTAAACTAATGAACCAACAAAACATTTATCGTCTTCCTCCGCAAACCAAGAAAGTGCCTCCCTCTTGGATTAAATCAGGATATACCCTCGGGGCGGTCCTGATCGTTCTGGGATTCATTGTCGTAGGCATCGCGGGGGGGTCGGTTGTCTCCGCATTGAACCGGGGAACCCATCCGGTGGATTTCCCCGGAACGGTGAATCTCAAACTTAAATCGGGGCTCTATGTGGGACTTCCTGCTCCCGGATCTTCCTTCGAACCCAACAGTCTTTATGTGACCGTCACAGAGGTGGCCACCGGCGAATCCGTCCCTGTTCAAAGCGGGTCCGACATCACGGTCCAGGTTTTAGGCCCCCAGGGCGGGCGTCCTCTCTTTCAATTTGAACCTTACGAGGAAGGGACCTACGCCGTATCCGGAACAGCCTCTACTCCCACAGGATCCCTCCGGGTGATGCTCTTGCATGAATCTCTTGGCCGAACCCGGTCCGACCTCGTCGTTGGTGTTTTGACGGGGGCTCTACTGGGAACAACCGGTATTCTGGTCCTGTGGCTGGTGTGGCGAAAACGAAAAAAACTTTTGTCGACGGAATAACAACGGGGAACTTTTTGGTGTTGAAATCGTTACAGCTAGAGCGAATAAAAACGAATTCATTTCTGGAGGTCCCATGCGTTCCAAAAACATACTTCTTTCTTTGATGGCCCTGGCGTTGGCAGGCACCCTTGCGGCCTCAGACACGTACACCGTCGATCCCTCTCACACCACGGTGGGGTTCTCGGTACGTCATTTGGGTATTTCGAATGTCAAAGGTGTTTTTCCCAAAGTGTCTGGGACCCTCAAACTCGATTCAAAAAATATAGGGAAATCCTCTGTTGAAATCGTGATCGCTGCCGCCAGTGTCAACACCAACGACACGAAACGGGACGACCATTTGCGAAATGAAGATTTCTTTGATGTGGCCCGATTTCCAACGGTAACGTTTAAGAGTCAAAACGTCACGAAGACGGAGACCGGTTTCGCGGTTACGGGAAATTTGACCATGAAAGGGGTCTCGAAACCAGTCACGATCCCGTTCACCATGTCGGAGCCCAAAGATCATCCCATGGCCCCTCTCACCGTGGTTGGGGTGGAAGGGACGCTTTTGGTTAATCGGCGTGACTTCAACATTTCCTATGGTCCCTCCGCTTTAATATCCGACACGGTGGCCATTGACCTCCAAGTGGAGTTCACCCGTCCCCGACCTCAAAAATAAAGGGGTCCTCTCTTTTCTTCATCGGGCCAGCGGGGAAGACCTTCCCTGTTGGCCCGACACTTTTTGAGGTGGACCGTCGTCCAACCTGCGGGCTATCGTGGTGCCCCGCTGTGGGACCTAAATGAAAGGAGCCGGAGTGAACAAGCGCAAATTGGGTTGGGTGGGTTTATTCTGTTTTTGGGGTGCCCTATCGTTCGGGGCAGAACCCCCAACAGACGTCCCCCTTTCCTGGGAAGAGTGTGTTGCCCTTGCCCTCCGCCACAACCCCGATTTGGCCTCTTCCCGAGCCGGAAAAGAAGCGAAGGTCTCTTCTTACCGGGAGAGTTTTAACGGGTTTCTTCCGGGGTTCGCCTTGTCCAACAGTTACGCGGATTCCCAACGTGAGGGGGCTGGTCTTTGGGAAGCGCAGCTTTCCGCAAATCTTTCTCTGTGGGACGCTTCTCGCGTCGCCGAAATCCGATCCGCCTCGGCCCTGGTGAGCCAGGCGGAAGCGCGTCAGAAACAAGCTTCGGCCCAACTGCGTTACGATCTCCGAACGGCGTTCCTCCGCCGCGTTTTTGATGGAAAAGATATTGACGTTTCACACACCATCCAAGAAATTCGAAAAAAGAGCGCGGAACTCGTCACCCTTCGCTATGAATCGGGCCGGGAATCCAATGGGAATAAACTCCGCGCCGAAGCCCAGTCACTGGAAGCGGCGGCCGACTTGGCCCAGGCTCACCGTCGGGCTCGCGCCGACCAGCGAACGCTCTACCGATACCTCGGCCTCCCCTCGGTCAACGAGCGCCCGGTCGTGGGATCGCTGGACACACGGGCGCCCCCCGATTTCCCCACTGTCGAGCAACGGGTGGATGGTCGGCCCGACGTCCTTCTCCAGAAAATCAGCATCACCCTCCAGGAGTCCGAGGTGGCTCGTTCCCGGAGTGCCCTGTGGCCGACGCTCTCCACTCACTACACCCGGTTTCGCACGGGTGCCCATGAATTTCCAAGGGAGGACACCGGCTGGACATGGAGCGGGGTGCTGAATTATCCGTTATTCAGCGGTGGCCCTACCGCGGTCCTTCACGGGATCACCGCGTCAAAGAAAAATCTGGAAAAGGCGCAATGGGATTACCATTCTGTCCGCAACCAGGCTATGGTCCAAATGGAAACCGCTTGGTCCGCTTACGCGGGAGCGACGGAACAGGCTCGGGTGCAAGAGGCCTTACGGGCCGCGGCACGCCAGAGAAACGACGAGGCCGATGTTCGTTACACCAGCGGGCTCTTGGCCTATGACAATTGGGAAATCATCGTATCCGATCGGGTGAATCAAGAACGGAAAGCCATTCAGGCTCAGCTCACCGCGGCCGTGGCTCAAGCCACCTGGGAAAGCGCGATCGGAATCCCTCTCGAGGAGTAACCATGTCAAAAAAAAAGTTGATCACCACGATTCTCTTCACAGGAATATTGGCAGGGGCGTGGTATTGGAAATCAACAAAAGCCGATGGGACAAGGGCCCAAACCCAGTCCACCACCCTTGTGACAGAAGGGCCTATCGAGGAATCGGTGGACGCCACTGGGGCCATCGTTCCGTTGAACCGGATCGAAATCAAGCCCCCCATGGCGGGGCGGATCGAAAACCTTCTCGTCGATGAAGGGAGTGTTTTATCGAAAGGGAAGATCATGGCCTGGATGAGTTCCAGCGATCGGGCCGCTATCCTGGACGCGGCCCGGGCCCAGGGGACCGACGTCTTCAAACGATGGGAGGACGACTACAAGGCCACGCCCATTGTGGCCCCTCTCTCGGGTACTGTAATTTTACGCAACGTGGTGGTTGGGCAAACAGTCGATTCGAGTAGCGTTCTCTTCGCCATGTCCGATACGCTGATTGTCCTGGCGCAGGTGGATGAATCCGATATTGGTCGGGTCACCATCGGCATGCCGGCCCGCATCACGCTCGATGCGTATCCGGACGTCCCCGTTGAGGGGAGAGTTTCCGACATTTTGTATGAAGGGAAAAACGTATCCAATGTGATCACCTACGGCGTCAAAGTCCTCCCTGCGGAGATCCCTTCCTTTTTTCGATCCCAAATGACAGCGAACGTTCGATTTGTCGTGCGTCGGAACCCCAGCGCAATTCTTGTGGCGGCCAGTGCCGTCCAGATTCCAGCGGTTGGTCCTCCTCAGGTTTTGGTGCAGGGCCCCGAGGGGAAACCGATCCCCCGGGACATCAAAACAGGAATCGAGAGCGGAGACAAAATTGAAGTTCTTTCGGGGTTGATCCCCGGGGACCAAGTCTTTTTGACGCGGGGTCGGTACGTGCCCCAACGGGGCCCCCAGAGCAGTCCCCTTGCCTTTGGAAGCCAGAGGAAACCCAAAGACAATGGGGCAACGTCAAGCTCTCCCTCGAAACGCTAAGCGTGGCGATCCTCGAACTCAAAAACATAACCCGTTCCTACCGCCTGGCGCGGGCCAAGGAAGACCTTGTTATTTTAAAGGGCATTAACCTCACGATTGAAGAGGGCGAGTTCGTCGCCATTATGGGCCCCTCCGGATCGGGGAAAACCACATTGATGCAAATCATGGGCCTTTTGGATCGCCCCACCTCCGGTTCGTTCCGTTTGGCCGGTTGGGACGTGGCGAACCTTTCGGACGATGAGGGCGCCGCCCTCCGATCCCAAACCATCGGATTCGTTTTCCAGATGTTTAATCTCTTGGCCCGCACCAGTGCCCAAGACAACGTCTTGCTCCCCATGATTTATTCGACAGTCCCCCATCGGCTCGAACGCGCCCGGGAACTCCTCACGGAGGTGGGGCTTGCCGACCGAATGGGGCACAAACCGAACGAGCTCTCGGGAGGCCAACAACAACGGGTGGCGATCGCACGAGCCCTCGCCAATCGCCCCAAAATTCTCTTTGCGGACGAACCCACGGGGAACCTGGCTTCGGAGCAGGCGGAAGAAATACTTCAAAAACTGGACCGTTTGCACCGTTCGGGCCTCACCGTTATTTTGGTCACCCATGAAGCGGAAATCGCTTCTCACGCCCGGCGTGTCATTAAAATTAAAGACGGGCAAATTGTTTCGGACGAACAAAACATTTCTCAATTGCCCCGATCCGCTTCTCTTCCTTCCTTATCCCAAGAGGCGTCCCCAACGACACGCCGCCTGAGCCTGGCTCAAATTAAGGAGTATGCCGCCACCGCGCTTCGCGCCCTAGGGACCAACAAGGCGCGAAGCGCGCTCTCGGTTTTGGGCATTCTCATTGGGGTGGCCGCGGTGATCGCCATGTTGGCTGTCGGAACGGGGGCGCAGAAAGCCATTGAAGCGCGCCTGGCCAGCCTGGGGTCCAACCTCCTCATGATCCGGCCGGAAAGGCCTTCCATGGGCGGGGTGCGGGGGGCCGCCGGAAGTGTCAGCCGGCTAACGGAAGGGGACGTTAAGCTTCTCGCGGGGATCCCCCATGTGCTCCGCGTGGAAGGAAACGTAAACGGGAACGCCCAATTGGTCTATGGGGATAAGAATACCAACGTTGAAGTGACCGGAGCGACCCCCCTGTACGCTTCCATGCGGAACGCCGCGCCCTTTTACGGCCGATTCTTCACCGATACAGAAAACAAGGAACAAGCACGAGTGGCCTTGCTGGGACAGACCACCGTGAACACACTCTTTGGAACGGAAAATCCCGTGGACAAGTTCATCAAGATGAACCGCATTCAGTTCAAGGTGATTGGGATCCTTCCCATGAAAGGATCTTCCCCGTTCCGAGACCAAGACGATGTGGCTCTGATCCCCCTGTCCACCGCCATGCGACGGGTGGTGGGGACCCTCTATTACAGCCACATTGCCCTGGAATGCGATTCTCCGGAATCGATTCCTCAGGTGATGGAAGTCGCCCGTCTCCTCCTGCGCCGAGCGCACCGGCTCCCCGATTTTAAAGAGGACGATTTTAACATTCGGAATATGGCGGACATTCAGGCGGCTCTTTCGGGGACCACCCAGACCTTCACCCTTCTTTTGGGAATTGTTGCGGCCATATCGCTTTTGGTGGGGGGGATCGGGATCATGAACATCATGCTGGTGTCTGTGACTGAACGAACACGGGAGATCGGATTGAGGAAAGCGGTCGGGGCGCCGCGACGGGCGATCCTCTTTCAATTCCTCATCGAATCGGCCACTCTTTCAACATTGGGGGGTGTGATGGGGATCGCCGTGGGAACCGGGGTCTCCCTCTTTTTATCGAACGTCGCAGGATGGGCCGCCCCAGTTTCACTGCCCGCGGTTCTCCTGGCTTTTGTTTTCTCAGTGAGTGTCGGAATCGTCTTCGGGTTTTGGCCCGCGAGAAAAGCTTCCCTCCTTTCCCCCATCGAAGCGCTGCGTTACGAGTAACCGGCCTGCCCCGTGAAATTCTAGGGCTGATACGTGGCGAAACTGTTTTCGGTCTCCCAGAGGGACACGCGCGTGATGGGAAGGCCATTCGATCGGCCGGCCCGAAAGATTTCACGGGCAATATTTTCCGCGGTGGGGTTATCGGAAAGGAGATAATACGGTTCGCCCAATTCCTTGAAAATTTTTACCAAACGATCGTCCTTTCGTAAAATCATCCGGTGATCCAGGTTGTCATCGATCCAGGCCTGCAGATGGGTTTTGATTTCACCAAAATCCATCACCATGCCACGCCGATCCAGTTTCTTGGCGGTCATTTCAACTTCCACCCGGCCGTTATGCCCATGGGGATGACGGCATTTGCCGGTGTACTCCATCAACCGGTGTCCGTAACAAAAATGGATTTGGCGCACAACGCGAAACATAGAAAGTATGCTAAAATAATCGCGTGGAACGGTCAACTCATATCGTCGAGGATGGGGGCAAGAGAAAATCATGAACCGGTTGGAAAAAATGGTGGCTTTTGTGTTGGGAACTCTTGTGTTTATCGGTCTCTTTGTGTTCATCTATACTTCCATGAAGGCGCCTCCCGTGACCCTCTCCGGTGACGAAGCGTCTTTTTATGGGGAAGGGGACGATTTTATTGATTTTAACGAGCTGGTTGAACCTGAGGACGAAGAGAAAGTTGTTCCTCCCCCCAATGGAAAACCGGGGGATTCTGTTGCAAAACCCGTGGCAAAAAAAGAACCAAAAAAATAATTCATTTTCATTCCACCCTCATCTTTCCCTTCGGGGAGTCTTGAAGGCAGGGAGGTCCCCATGGCTCCACCCCGTCGTCCTTACAATCATCTGTGGGAAACCCTGCGCCAAACAACGGTGCTTCGGTTTCCCCGTCACCGGCTGGCCACCTTTGGTCGGACGGAGATTCAGTATCAATTGATCTCCTCCGTCTCTGCGCGTCCCGCCCTTGCCAACCTTCGTACGGGTAAAGTGATCGCTGAACGACCTCAAATTTTAACCCCCGATATGTTTTCCCAACGGTTCCAGGGTTTTGGGGACGATGCCTCCTCGTTTGAACGGTTTTTTAAAGATAATTTTTCCGATAGTTTCCGAGGTCTGGAATACAGTTTCCGCAACGAACTGGCGGCCACCGAACCGCACCGGACCGACGCGCGGGAATTGGCCAAGACCATCCGTCGTGACCTAGACGCCCGGGACGTGGCCCGAGCGGCCGTCATCGTGGGACCCGAAAGCGGGTGGAGTTTCTCCCTCATGAAATTTATTTTGGAAGAAACCTCCCAAAGTTTTTCCGTTAACATGCGCGAATTGGATGAGCGCGGCCTCTTTAACCCTGAATCCTCCGAGGAACGGCGACGCCAGGAGGTGGAGGTATTTTTCCGTCGTGCTGAAGCCGATCCGGCGCTCATTAAACCCCTGGCCGACCTATTGAACCGCACCCAATTGTTTGATGAATTCCAAGACCGGTTTTTTGGTCTGGTCAACCGAACGCCGCGGTGAAAGTTTTTCTGGCTCGTCCCCGTGGCTTTTGTGCCGGGGTTGTGCGTGCCGTTGATATTGTCAATATCGCTTTGGAACGCTTTTCCGCGCCCGTTTATGTCCGCAAAGAAATAGTTCACAACCGAGCCGTGGTGGAAGATTTTAAGACCCGGGGTGTCATTTTTATTGACCATTTGGATGAGGCGCCGGAAGGCAGTTTGGTGGTTTTCTCCGCCCATGGGGTGTCTCCCGAGGTGCGCGAACGGGCGGAAGAACGGGGACTGCGCGTGATTGATGCCACGTGTCCCCTTGTCACCAAGGTCCATCTGGAAGTCCACCGATTTTTGCGGGAAGGGTTTCAATTGGTTCTCATCGGCCACCGTTCCCACGATGAAGTGGACGGCACATTGGGGGAGGCTCCCGGAAAAATCCAACTGGTTGAATCGGTGGAAGACGTCAGCCGTTTGATGTTTTCTCCGGCAGACCGGATCATGATTTTAACCCAAACCACGCTCAGTTTGGATGAAACCCGTGGGGTGATCCTCGCCATTAAAGGGCGTTTTCCCAAGGCCCGAACCCCGCCCAAAGACGATATCTGTTACGCCACCCAAAACAGGCAAGATGCTGTAAAAGACCTTTTGGGTCGCGGTATTAAATTGCTTCTGGTGGTGGGGTCGAAAAACAGTTCCAACAGTCAACGGCTGGTGGACGTGGCCCGGCAGTCGGGGTGCGACGCCCATCTCATTGACGGGGCCAGTGAAATCGATCCCTCCTGGATTTCGCGGGTGAATAGTGTTGGGGTCACGGCCGGGGCTTCCGCGCCCGAACACTTGGTTCAGGGGGTGATCTCATTTCTTCAAGTTCGGGGCGGCGTGGTGGAAGAAGTCTTGGTCCGCAACGAGGACACCCATTTTTCCCTCCCCAAAGAATTAACCGACCCCCTTCCGGGCGCCCGTCCTGGGGGGCCCTTACTTTCTCGGGAAGGTCGGGGCCATCGGATGGGAGAAGGGACCAGCGTTTGACGCGGCGCAATAACCCGTTATTTCCCCTCATTGTTTTTCGCCATGTGCCCCACGAAGGAGTGGGGACGATAGCGACGTCATTGGAAAAGGCAGAAGTTCCCTACCGCTGCATTGATACCGCACAAGGAAATCCGTCCTTTCCACCCCTTTCTTCTCTTCCGGGACTTCTTGTGATGGGAGGCCCCATGGGGGTCTACGAATCGAATCGTTATCCCTTTTTGAAACGAGAAGTGGCTTACATTCGTAAAGCTATTGAAGCGAGGAAACCTGTTTTAGGGATTTGCCTGGGGGCCCAATTGGTTGCCCACGCTCTTGGGGCAAAGGTGTATCCACAAAAAAAGAAGGAAATCGGTTGGTATCGGATCCACCTGACTTCTGAAGGAAAGCGGGATCCCCTCCTCCGCGGGAGCCCGCCATCGCCGTGGGTTTTCCATTGGCACGGAGACACGTTTGATCTGCCCCCAAAAGCTCACCGTCTCGCTTCTTCGTCTTTGTGTGCCAACCAGGCCTTCCGTTTCGCTCGTCACGTGTATGGACTTCAGTATCACCTGGAAGTGGACGCCCCCATGATCCGGGAATGGTTGGCTGTTCCCGGAGCGAAGAACGATTTAAAATCGGTCGGTCCGGGAACGGGCCAACACATCCGAAAGGATCTTTCCCATCGAATTCCTGGCCTTCATCAGATCGCCGAACCCTTTTTCGACAGGTGGACAAGACAACTCACAAGGAAGCCTTTGTCCCCAACGTTCAAATCCGCTAAACTCTCTTTTTAATCTAAAGGAACCTCACATGGAAAAACCTTTGAAACGTCCCTATCCACAGATCCAGTTGGCGCGGGCTTTAATGCTGGTTGGTTTTGGCATTTTGCTGACCTCCTTTGCCCTGGCCCGACTGGATCGGGAACCCTTTGACCGATGGTTTTATGCGTTCGCCTGGTGGAGTTACATCTTGATCGTGGATGGGTGGGTTTACCGTCAAAGAGGGGAGTCTCTCCTGATCAGCTACCCCGGCCGCTTTCTTTTTCTTTCTTTGTGGTCGGTGGTGTTTTGGTCCGCCTTTGAGCTCTTAAATTTTCGCCTTCAAAATTGGCACTATGTGGGGCTCCCCACGCAAACAGCGGTTCGTTGGTTGGGGTATTTTATTTCCTACGCCACCGTGGTTCCAGCGCTTTTGGAAACCGCCGATCTTCTCGACACCGGATTTTTGCGTTCGGTTTCTGTGTCCCCTCTGATGCGGTCGGGGCGCTGGGTGTTGGGGCTCATTGGAACGGTTTGTCTCGTGCTGCCCCTTCTGTGGCCTAAACTCTTTTTCCCCCTCATATGGGCCGCTCCGCTCCTTTTGCTCGAACCCCTTAACGAGCTTTTAGGGGGGCAATCCCTCTTGTCCGACTGGCGCTCCGGAACCCTTCGCCGTTTTTCCCTTCTTCTGACCGCAGGGTTTTTCTGCGGTCTCTTGTGGGAATTTTGGAACGCCTTTGCGGGGGCCCATTGGGTCTACTCTGTTCCCGGGTTGGATCGATGGAAAATCTTTGAAATGCCTGTGGTCGGCTATTTGGGTTTCCTGCCGTTTGCGGTTTCCGCTTACACCGCTTCAGTCACCGCCACGAAATTGTGGGAGAAGTCCACCGGGCCCATTCGGGCGGCCCTTGGCCTGGCGAGTGTGGGGATGTGTTGGGTGGTGTTCGCGGGAGTGGACCGGTTGACCCTTCTCCTCCCATGAAAACAGGCACGTATCTCGTGACGGGTGGGGCGGGATTTTTGGGGTCGCACCTTTGTGACGCGCTCCTGACGCGGGGTCACCGGGTCCTCTGTGTGGATAATTTTCTAACGGGGAGGCCGGCCAACATTGCCCATTTGGCCGGGCACGATCGATTTCGTTTCATCAAACACGATGTTTCCCAAGACCTCTATCTTCCCGGCCCCCTGGACGGGGTCCTCCACTTTGCCAGCCCGGCGTCCCCCCGTGATTACCTGGAGTTTCCCATCCAAACCCTGAAGGTTGGCGCTCTTGGGACTCACAAAATGTTGGGGTTGGCCAAAGACAAAAAAGCCCGTTTCCTCCTGGCCTCAACCTCAGAAGTTTACGGTGATCCCCAGGTTCATCCCCAGAAAGAAGACTATTGGGGGCATGTGAATCCCGTGGGTCCCCGGGGCGTCTACGACGAAGCCAAGCGGTTTGCCGAGGCCATTTCCATGGCCTACCACCGGACCCATGGGGTCCGGGTCCGCCTGGCCCGCATTTTCAATACCTACGGTCCCCGCATGCGAAAAAAGGATGGCCGCGCGGTGCCTGAATTCATTTCCGCCGCCCTGGCTAAAAGTCCTTTGTTGGTCTTTGGTGACGGACGGCAGACAAGGTCGCTCTGCTACGTGACCGATGAGGTGGAAGGGCTGCTGCGGCTTCTTTTTTCATCTCAAGTGGGCCCCATGAACATTGGAAATCCCCAAGAATATTCGATTGAAGACGTCGCGCGAATGGTAAAAAAATTGACTCGTAGTTCCAGCCGGATCGTTCACAAACCCTTACCCGTGGATGACCCTAAAATTCGTCAGCCGGATATTTCCTTGGCGCGTCGGGCCTTGAAATGGAATCCCACCGTTTCTCTGGAGGAGGGTCTTCGCCGCACCATTGCTTGGTTTCGTGCCCCCACTTCCTAAAAAAAATCGGGGAGTCGCCGGTCTCCTCTTCATCAATATCCTTGGGGCTCTGGGGGTTTATGTCCTCCACACCACGCCTATTTTCGCTAATCTCGAAAACGCATTTGTGGATTTGCGTTATTGGGTTCGGGGGGTTGTCCTCCCGGACCCTCGCGTCTCCATCGTTACCATCGATGAAAAATCAATCCGCGAACTGGGACTTTTCCCTTGGCCGCGAAAGCACCACGCCCAACTCATTCATGTGTTGACGAAGGCGGGGGCCCGTTCCGTTGCTTTCGATCTCCTGTTCACGGATCGGGATCCAGACCACCCTCAAGACGATGCGGTTTTGGGAGATGCGGCCGAGCGAAGCGGCCGCATCGCGTTCGCTATTCTCTTTAACCGAACTCCGGAAGGTCGTCCCACCGATCCGCTTTTGCCTGTCCCCGAATTGCAACGGAATCATGTGGGGGTAGGCATGGTCAATATTTTCCCAGAAAAGGATGGGGCCACGCGCCATTTGCCCCTGTGGGTCCGACAGGGCGATACGCTCATCCCCTCTTTAAGTCTTGCGGCTTGGGCCGCCGCTGAAAGAAAATTACCAGAAGAACTTCTCCTGCAATCGACCCCTCCAGTGGATTCTGGATCCTTTTGGAACGAAGTTTATCTCAACTACACCTATTGGCGGGAAGACGAAAGCACACGATCCCCTTTCCCGACCACGTCCTACGTGGATGTTCTTAAAGGGCGGGTCGACCCCCATTTCTTTTCTGGGAAAATCGTTCTTGTCGGAGCCACGGCCGCCGGGCTCTTTGACGCCAAATCGGCTCCAGGGGCCCCTGTTATTTACGGAATTGAAATCCACGCCAACGCGTTGAACAATTTGTTAAAAAGGAACTTTTTTCAAACCCAAGCCACCTCCGGTCCCTGGTTGATGCTCATCTTAGTCCTCTTTGCGGTGGGGTCCTGGTTGTTGATGTCCCATTCCTCCACTTTTGTGGGGGGCGCTACCGTGGGGATGGTTCTGGTGGGGTATTATTATTTGTGTCAACTGGCGTTTAACCGCAACATCTTGTTGCCCTACGCTGCCCCGATCCTGGGTTTCTTAGCGACCTATTTTAACGCGTTGGTATACCGTCTTTTCATTGCGGATCGGGAACGGGAAAAGATTCGAAACACCTGGTCCCGCTATATGTCCCCCAAACTGGTGGATCTCCTCATCCAAGATCAGGGGGTACTGGCGGCCGGGAACCGGGAAGTCACAGTGTTTTTCTCTGACCTCGCCAAATTCACGACGTTGTCCGAACAGTTTCAACCGTCAGAGCTTGTGACGCTCTTGAATGTCTATTTTACCCAAATGACAGACATTTTGATTAAACACGACATCACCTTTGATAAATACATCGGTGACTGTATCATGGGGTACGGAAACGCTCCCCTCGAACAACCCGACCATGCCTTGCAAACCTGTCGAGCGGCGCTCGAGCAGGTGGCCGCTCTCCCTTCCCTCCATAAACAGTTTGCGTCCCGAGGGTGGCCTCCGTTGGAATTCCGAATCGGCCTTCACACAGGGACGGTTCTCTACGGAGAGCTGGGCTCACACACCCGGTCCAATTACACGGTGATGGGGGATACCGTTAATGTGGCGTCGCGCCTGGAAGGAGCAAATAAATTGTTCGGCACCAAAATCCTTATCTCTGAATCAACGTACCAGGCGGCCCATCACGGGATCGAAGCGCGGGAATTGGATTTTATGCGTGTGGAGGGGAAAAAGAAACCCTTGCGGGTTTATGAACTGGTGGCATTGAAAGGCAATTTGATCCCTCTTCAGCGAGAGGCCTTCGCGATTTTTTCCGATGCGCTCCGCCTGTACCGGGACCGGCGTTTTCAGGAGTCCCGAACCGAATTCCTTCGGGTCCGCGACCTCCTTCCGGAAGATATCCCCGCCCGTCTTTACGTGAAGAGATGCGACCAGTTTCTTCATACGCCCCCGCCCACCGATTGGGACGGGGTGTTCGTGATGACGTCCAAATAGCGTGAACGTGGAGGCGGAATTCCGTGTCCGGATATCCGGGTTCGGTGAAAACACGTTTTCCCGAATACTTATCGCCTGTTCCGGCGGTCCGGATTCCATGGCGCTCCTGGATGTGGCGGACCGCTGGGGAAAAGAAACCGATAGGTATTTGGCCGTGGGGCATGTGAACCATGGGCTCCGGGGCCGAGCCTCCCAGGGCGACGCCACTTTTGTTCAAAAGGAAGCGGCCCGGAGAAAACTCCCTTGCGGTGTTCTCTCCGTTCCTGTTCGCGACTGGGCCGCTCGGCGCGGGCGCGGATTGGAGGAAGCGGCCCGGGAACTCCGCTACAAAGCTTTGGCCCGCCTGGCCTTGCGGTTTCGTTGCGCGGGGGTCGCAACAGCCCACACGCTGGACGACCAAACGGAAACGATATTCATGCATCTTATTCGCGGGGCGGGGCCTGGGGGGTTGGCCGGAATGAGGGAGGCCAGCCCCTGGCCCATCCCCGTCTTGGGCAAACCGCCCACCCTGCTTCGTCCTTTTTTAAACGTTTCTAAAAAAGATGTTCTCCATTACCTTTCATCGAATAACATTCCATCTCGCCACGACGCCAGTAACGCGAAACCCATTTTTCTACGAAATCGACTTCGCCCGGTTCTTCAATCCTGGAATTCCCTCCGCCCCGGATTTTTTCAACGGATGGCCCAAACAGCTCGCATCCTTCAGGACGAAGAAGAGTATTGGCGAACCCGCTTTTCTTTACGACGGAAGACCCGGCCGATTCGTCTTGAACGGACCTCCTTTTTACGGTATCATGTAGCCGAACAAAGGCGGCGACTCCGCCACCTTTACGGGCTCACCCGATTTGAGAGTGTGGAACGTGTCCGACGCTTTGCCTCGGATCGCACCCACGGCCCTTTGGACATTCCGGAAGGCCACGTCGGTAAGGTCGGGAGATTTCTCTTTTTTCATCGGCCTCACCGATGACCCCCCAGCGAACGAACCACAATTTGATTTTCTCGCGCGCGGGATGATCAGGAACCGGGCACTCAGACCCCGGAAAGGCGGACACATGAAAAGTAACGGTCGCAACGTGATACTCTGGCTCTTGATCTTCTCGGGGGTGCTGTTCTTTATTCAAAGTCTTCGCACGGCCCGTGTGTCCGAAAAAGAAATTCCTTACTCCCAGTTCAAAATCGCTTTAAAGGAAAAACGGGTAGACGAAGTCCGGGTGGGGGGAGACCTGATTCGCGGGAACATTAATGACGCGGGCGGGAAAACGGTTCCGTTCCGAACGATCCCCCTCAACGACCCCAAACTGGTGGAAGACCTTGAACTTTCCGGAGTCACACAGTTTTCTGGGGAACCCGAACGGGGCTGGGTCAATTCCATGTTCATGAATCTCCTCTGGATTGGCGTTTTCTTTTTCCTCTGGTGGTTCGTGGTCATCCGTCAGATGCAAGGGGGTGGCAAGCAGGCCATGGCTTTTGGGCGGTCCAAAGCTAAACTCCAGTCCGCGAAGAAACAGAAGGTCACTTTTAAGGACGTGGCCGGGTGTGATGAAGCGAAAGAAGAACTCGAAGAGATTATCGAGTTCTTAAAGGAGCCCGCAAAATTCCAAAAGTTGGGGGGTAAAATACCCAAAGGGGTTCTTCTCTTTGGTTCGCCCGGAACCGGGAAAACCCTTCTGGCCAAGGCCGTTGCCGGGGAGGCCGGTGTTCCCTTTTTCTCCAGTTCAGGATCGGATTTCGTTGAAATGTTTGTGGGCGTGGGCGCTTCACGCGTCCGAGATCTCTTTGATCAAGGACGTAAAAATGCCCCGTGTCTTCTCTTCGTTGACGAAATCGATGCGGTGGGGCGACAACGTTTTGCCGGGATTGGCGGTGGCCACGATGAACGGGAACAAACGCTGAACCAGCTGTTGGTGGAGATGGACGGGTTTGATACCAAAGAAGGGGTGATTTTAATCGCCGCCACCAACCGTCCCGATGTGTTGGATCCGGCCCTTCTCCGGCCCGGCCGGTTCGATCGCCAGGTTTCCGTCCCCATGCCGGACCTGAAAGGTCGTGAGCAAGTGTTGACGGTTCACGCAAAAAACATCAAGTTGGCGGGGGGGGTGGACCTTTCGGTCATTGCCCGACGAACCCCGGGGTTCACCGGCGCGGATCTGGCTAATCTTGTGAATGAAGGGGCTCTTTTGGCGGCCCGGCGAAACAAGAAAGTCGTGGACATGAACGAATTGGAAGAAGCCATTGAGCGCGTCATCGCGGGTCCCGAACGGAAAAGCCGCATGATGAGCGAAAAAGAAAAATTGGTCATCGCCTATCACGAATCGGGGCACACGTTGGTGGCCAAAAAGTTACCGACCACGGATCCCGTTCACAAAGTATCGATCATTCCCCGGGGGCCCGCGTTGGGATACACTCTCCAACTGCCGACGGAGGATCGCTACCTCACGACAAAATCGGAAATCAACCATCGGCTTTGCATTTTGCTGGGGGGCCGTATCGCCGAACAGTTGACGTTCAACGAAGTGACCACCGGAGCCCAGGACGATTTGGCCAAGGCCACACAGATCGCCCACAAAATGGTGTGCGAATACGGTATGTCCGAACGGCTGGGCCCGATCACTTACCGTAAAAAATCCGAAGAACTGTTTCTGGGTCGAGAGATCGGTTCTGGGCAAAATTATTCCGACCAAACCGCCCAAATGATTGACGAAGAGGTGAAACGGTTGGTGGCCGAGGCGCAGGAGCGGGTGACCACCATTCTGACCGATTACCGCGCTGTTTTGGAAACGTTGGCGAAAACCCTTGTGGAAAAAGAAGTGCTGAACGCCGAGGAGATCAACGCCATCGTCGATGGTCGTCCTCCGGCTCCACCGACCACCCCTCCTTTGAACCTGACCAATGGGGAAGAGGGGGGGGCCGCGCCGGGTTTTTCCCCCGCGCCGAATCCCGCCTAACGGGTTAGCGATGGGGCGTTCGAGCGGCGCATGATCCTTTCGACCCGCGCGGGAGCTCTGGACCTGTCAAACCCTCCCCTTTTGATGGGGATTCTCAACGTCACTCCGGACTCCTTTGCGGACGGGGGACGATACAACACGCTGGATGAGGCTTTGGCGCGAGCCGAAGCGATGGGCCAAGCGGGGGCGTCTTTGATCGATGTGGGCGGAGAATCCACACGGCCCGGGTCTGACCCCGTTCCCCTCGAAGTGGAACTGAAGCGTGTGATTCCAGTGATTCAAACATTAGCCTCCCGTCTCCCCTCTCTTCCCCTTTCCGTTGACACGACAAAAGCCGAAGTGGCCCGACAGGCTTTGGAAGAAGGGGCCTCCTTGGTGAACGATGTCTCGGCGCTGGGAGACCCTTGGATGCCTGCGGTTCTTCGGGACCACAACGTTCCGGTCATCCTGATGCATCGCCAAGGAAATCCGCGCACAATGCAAGACAACCCCGTTTATGAAAACCTCCTTGAGGACATCCTAAATTTTTTCCGCGAACGCCTGGGCTACGCGGAAACGAAAGGCATCCGAACGAACAACATTCTATTAGATCCGGGATTCGGGTTTGGAAAAACCACGGACCACAACCTTTGCCTCCTCAACCATTTACCGTATTTTCTAAGTTTAAAGTGCCCCCTGGTGGTCGGTGTTTCGCGAAAATCGTTTATCGGACGACTGGGCGGAGGGGAAGAGAGCCCTTGGCCTCCTTCCGAACGGGGGGAAGGTACGCTGGCGGCAAACCTTTGGGCCGCCGCTCAGGGGGTTCACGTTCTGCGTGTTCACGACGTAAAGGAAACAGCCCGGGCCTTAACGGTTTGGAAAAAAATAACAAACGTGGAACGGGTCCCATCCCGACTCGAATGCCGAAAACCCTAGCCTCCGATTTCCTGATTATCGGTTCTGGAATTGGGGGGTTGTCCCTGGCGCTCAAGGCGTCGGAACACGGATCGGTCCGATTGGTTACCAAACGGCAGTTGTTCGAATCCGCCACGGGCTATGCTCAAGGAGGATTGGCCGCTGTTTTCTCCAAGGAAGACTCCCTTGACGCCCACGTGCGGGATACGCTCGAAACGGGGGCGGGTCTCTCCAACGAATCCATCGTTCGAAAAGTGGTCACGGAAGCCCCCGCGCGCGTCCAGGATTTGATGGATTGGGGAGTGCGTTTTTCTCCTTCACGGGTCACGAAGAACAGACGTTCCTCGTTTGAATTGGGATTAGAGGGGGGCCATTCCCAACGGCGTATTTTGCACGTGGGCGATTACACCGGTCAGGCGGTCGAGCAAGTCTTGGTGGATCGTGTTCGCCAAAACCCTCGCATCACCCTTCATGAACACCACGCCGCGGTGGACCTCCTAACGCGTCGACGTCTGGGGAAGCCCGCCGCCCGATCTCGAGACGTTTGTGGGGGCGCTTACGTCTTGGACATTGAAAAGGGCCAGGTGCAGACTTTTCTGGCTCGCGCCACGGCCCTGGCCACGGGCGGCGCTGGGAAAATCTATCTTTACACGTCGAACCCCGACGTTGCAACGGGCGACGGGATGGCCATGGCCTATCGGGCCGGGGCCCGATTGGGCAATATGGAATTCGTTCAATTTCACCCCACCTGTCTTTTTCATCCCAAGGCAAAAAATTTCTTAATCAGCGAAGCGCTCCGAGGGGAAGGCGCCATTCTCAAAAACCGTTCTGGAAAAAGGTTCGCCAAGACATACGATCCGAGGGGTGAACTGGCCCCCCGGGATATTGTGGCTCGGGCCATAGACGCCGAGCTAAAACGCACAGGGGACGAATGCGTTTTCTTGGATATCACCCACCGGGGCCCATCCTTTCTCCACCGCCGGTTCCCCAAGATTTACGCCAAATGCCTTTCCTTCGGGATTGACATCACCACCCAGCCGATCCCGGTGGTCCCGGCGGCTCACTATTTTTGTGGCGGGGTCATGACGGACGCCTGGGGCCGAACCGCGCTGGACCGGCTCTCGGCTGTGGGTGAAGTGGCTTGTACCGGGTTGCATGGGGCGAACCGATTGGCGTCCAATTCGTTGCCGGAAGCACTCGTTTTTTCCCACGCGGTGGCCGAAACCTGGGCCGGCATGGCCCAACAAGAATTTCCTCTCTATCCCGCTGACGTTCCGACCTGGAACACCGGCCGTGCCCGGAACCCGGACGAGCAAGTCATTATCCGCCAGGTGTGGGAGGAAATTCGCCGGTTCATGTGGAACTACGTGGGGATCGTTCGCACCACGAAACGATTGGAACGAGCGCGGAGCCGCATCACTCTGCTCCAAAAAGAAATTCAAGAGTATTACTGGAACTTTCTGGTCACCCCCGACCTCCTGGAACTCCGCAACATCGCGTTGGTGGCGGAACTGGTGATCCGTGCGGGATTGGCCCGTCAGGAATCCCGAGGCCTCCACCACACGCTTGATTTCACTTTGAGGGATGATCTCCATTGGAAAAAAACCGTGGTTCTTAAATCGAGGTGGACTTGAACTCTTCCATTGCGGACGAGGAAAATAATCTTCGTAACGCAGTCAACGCGGCGGAACGGTTGGGCCGGCTCAACCATCGCCGGTTAGAAGCCCTGACCGCTCTGGCGGACCATTACACTCAACGGGGACGCTTGTACGAAGCGGAACCTTTGTGGGTGAACGCGCTTTCGTTCCAAGAAAAAATCTTTGGGCCCGAACATCAAACATTGGCTCGCCCCTTGGTTCGTTTGTCTCATCTGTACGAAAAAATGGGTCGCTATGCCCAAGGGGCGGCGGTTCTCCGTCTGGCCCTTAAAATATTTGAGCGTGATTCGGTGGAAAACAGTGTTCAAGTGGCGGACTGTTTGGTTGATCTCTCTCGAGCGGCGTCCCGCCAAGAACGTTGGGAAGACGCTGAGACCCATTTGGCTCGCGCTCAAAACATCGCCCGTATTGTCCATGGAGAAAAAAGCCCGGCGTTGGCGCGGGTCTATCTGGCGTGGGGGGAACTCCAAAAAGACCGTCAAAACCATGAGGGGGCACGGGTTTGGATTTTTAAGGCCATTGAAAATTTTCAAAGGGTTTTGGGGGATCGTCATCCCGGATTCGCTGAAGCGTGGACGCTCCTGGGCCATGTTGAAAGGGACCAAAAACACTACGATAAAGCCGAGGCGCTGTATCAACGGGCTCAAGAGTACTTGCGGGGGGAGGGAGGGGGGGTCCTCCAGCATTTAGGCAGGCTCTATTTGGTTGAGGGAAATCCTCGCCGAGCGATTCGCCTTTTACGTCCAGCCTTAGCGTTACGGGAAACGGCCTTGGGGGCCCACCATCCGGACGTGGCGGAACTCCTGGTTCTATTGGCCGAAGCGGACGCGGCACGACGCGCTATTGAAAAGGCTGAGGTGGGGTTTCTCCGTGCCTGGGAAATATTTGAAAAAACGCTGGGGTCCGATGCTCCGGGCCTTCTTCAAGCGGAATTCGGTTTGGCGGCCCTGTATTTCGACCGGTCCTGTTATGAAGAAGCGGATCGCCTCTTCGGGCAGTTGGTCCGAACTCAAGAGCGGATCCATGGTCCTCATCACCCGGCGGTTCGGGCGGCGATCACCAACGCCCGAATTTCCTTGGAGGCGCAGGACCGCTATGAAGTAGAAAATTCTTTCGACTCATTGGAAGCCATTGGAGGCCCCGTTTCATGATCCCCAACGAACGTCCCGCCCATAAGATTCTGAGCCCGCGCCGCAAACGATCCCTGCTTTCTTTTCGCCGAAAAACGGATTTAGCATGGTTTCTATTAACCCTCGTGATGTTTTCATCTGGAATGACGGCCTTCGCGCTGGCGGGGTGGTTCTTGCGCCGACCGCAACAACCGAACGAGGTCCCCTTCGAGAGAGCGGCTCCTGTTGCCCTTTTGAAAGATCCGATCGCCCGGACCTCGCCTCCTCCGATCGTGGTGGAAAAACCGGTTGAAAGGAAACCTGCCCGTCAAAAACCCGTGGCTCCCCCACCCCCTGCAAAACCGAAACGACCGACCACGGTTAAAGTCATTCCGGAAAACAAAAGCTTTAATCTCCTGCAAGAAGCGCGAAGTCCTAAAAGGGAGGTGGACGGGCCCGCCCGGCTTTCCACGAAAATGATCGATTTGAATGGAGAAAAAGAACTGAAACTGAACTATGACCTGGCTCAAGGAGAATGGGTTCAAGCTTCGTTAAGTCTCCGGGCGGACCTCCGCACATTTTCCCGCGTTCAATTTTTGTTTAGGGGGGAAGGCGCCTCCAACACGTTCGAATTCAAAGTGGTTGATTCCGATGGAACCAATGTCGGAACGTCCTGGCCGCGCCAATCAGGGAACACGGCCTGGACCGTTGTGGACTTGGTTTTGTCGGATTTACCTTACCTTTGGGGAGGGGATACCACCCTGGATTGGAAACGGGTGCGCCAGATTTATTTTGCTGTTTCAAAAAAAAAGGATGATCAAGGCGGGCGTGGCCGAGTGACAATTCGGGGCGTCCGATTTTTATGAATTCTTCCTGTTTATCAAGTGTTTTAAGCGCGATTGACGCCGCCAACGCCGCGGATCCGCGGGCGACCCCGGAAGGGAAGCCGTGGGAAGTGGCCCACGCCGAACACTTAACCCGATGGGTGCTTCGCCTTCACCCCCAGGCCAACGCGCTTCTTCAAATTGCCGCTCGGGGGCAACATCTTGAGCGATGGATCAACCCACGCGCCTCATATCCGGAAGGACGGGCCGGTTATCTTCAGTGGCGGGAAGATCTTAAAACGTTTCATGCTCGTCGGACGGGTGAGGTCATGATCCAGGCCGGGTGTTCCTTGGCAGAACGGGACCGTGTGACCGCCCTGATCACTAAAAAAGCGCTCCGGGCTGGGGACCCGGAAGGCCAGGTTTTGGAGGACGCCCTCTGTCTGGTTTTTCTAGAAACCCAGTTCTCGGCGTTGCGCACCAAAACTCCGGAATCGAAAATGACAGAAATTCTTCGGAAGACCTGGAATAAAATGTCCCCCGCGGGCCGGGCAGCGGCCCAATCCCTTCCCCTATCCGTCCAAGAGAAAGCCTCCCTCGTGCAAGCTTTTTCCGAAGGGCCTGAGGCTCCACCCCAGTAAAATGTTAGACTTTACCCATGACCCGAGGATCCCATCGAAAAAATAGGCAGGGAAAAGGGGCTTCACGTCCCCAACCCAAAGCCTCCAAACCTGCCCAAAGTCGTCCCCCTTTAAAGACCTCTATTCAACGACCACCTGCTCCCGGGCGTCATTCTCCGCGTGTGGAAAGTCCTCCTGTGGAAGGAAAACTTCAACACAAAGGTCGGTTCGGTTTCGTTTTGTCAGAAACACCTGGGAAACCCGACCTTTTTATCACAGGCCCCACGCTTAAGTTGGCCATGAACGGGGACCGCGTCCGGGCCCGAACGTTGCGGCACGGGGATCGGCCGGAGGGGGAAATCCTTTCCATTGTGACCCACGCTCGGACAACCTTGGTGGGCGCTTTCCTCGCGGGTCCGCTTCCCGCGTTGGCCCCAGAAGGGCCTGGGGATCCTGTCCTGATCATCGACAACGGAGGATTAGCGCCCAAAGACGGGGATCTTTGCGTCCTTCGTGTCACGCGCTGGCCGACGTTGGCGGAACCCCCGGCGGGTGTCCTCACCGAGATATTGGGAAAACGCAACGACCCGTCAACCGATTTGAAATTTTTGCTCCGCAAACATAGTCTCGCCGAATCGTTCTCTTCTGAGGTGGAACAAGCCGCCACGTCTTTCGGTGACGATGTCCCTTCCTCCGCGTGGCAGGGCCGGAAAACATTTTTTGATCTCCCTGTGTTTACAATCGATGGATCGGACGCAAAAGATTTTGACGACGCGGTCTCTTTGGAAGAACGACCTCAAGGGGGATGGCGTTTGGGTGTTCATATCGCTGACGTGTCTCATTATGTCCAGGACGGGTCGGTTCTGGACGAGGCGGCCCGAGAACGCAGCACCAGCGTTTACCTGTCCGGGGCGGTGGTCCCCATGTTACCGTTTCCCCTTTCAGACAACCTGTGTTCGCTTCGCCCCCACGTCCCCCGCCTGACTCTGACCTGCCTCATGGATTTGAACGCCGATGGGGAAGTCACTCATCATGAACTCTTTGAAAGCGTCATTCGTAGTGTTCGCCGGTTTACCTATGAAGAAGTGGAGTCGCTCTTAAAGGGGGAAACCGCCCTCGATGTGTCCCCCTCCATTCAGAACGCGGTGACCCGCATGGGGGCGCTGGCCCGTCGGTTGCGGGAAAGACGGTTCGGGCGTGGGTCCCTGGACTTTGATTTTCCGGAACCCTATATCGTTGTGGACGACCAGGGCTGGCCCTTGGACGCCCGGCGGCGGGAACGGGGAGAAAGTCACAAATTGATCGAAGAATTCATGCTTCTCGCGAACGAAACGGTGGCCCAGGCCATGGCCGACGTTCCTTTCCTCTACCGCATTCACGAACGACCGGATCCCGCCAAAATGGAGGCGTTGGAAAAAACACTCCGGGCGGTGGGGGTGTCGGTCCCCACGGGCTTACATGACGGAAAACCCGCCGCTCTGCAAAAAGTGATGGCAGGGGTGAGGGGCAAACCCGTGGAACCCATGGTCCACATGATGATTTTACGCAGTTTAAAACAGGCCGTCTATTCCCCAAAAAATTCCGGCCACTTCGGCCTGGCCTCTTCCAACTACACCCATTTCACGTCCCCTATTCGACGTTATCCCGACTTAATCGTTCATCGTCTTGTTAAAGAAAAACTCAACGGGGTTCTCACCCCCGCCCGCCAAAAAGAATGGGGAAACCAATTGGGTGAACTTGCCGCAGACGCTTCGGTCCGGGAACGCATCGCGGTGGAAGCGGAACGGGAATTTTTGGATTTAAAACGGGCCCAGCTCATGGCCTGCCGGGTTGGGGAAACGTTCGATGCCGTGATCACGGGTGTAACCAGTTTCGGCCTTTTCGTGCAACCCACCACCGTTTTTGTGGAAGGTTTGGTCCCGATGACCGAACTGAAAGACGACTACTATCTCTTCGATGAATTACGTGCCCAACTTCATGGACGCCGGACCGGACGGACGTACCGGTTCGGCCAAGCTATTCGGGTCCGTTTGGCCGCCGCCAACACCGAAAAGCGCCAGCTGGATTTTTCCCTCGAACCAACTCCCCGCCCCAACCGCTGATCGTAAAAACGTTCTTATGGGCAAGCGGCGTTGCTTCCTGTCTCCCAGGTGCACGCCACGTCCCGCCAGGAAATCCGTTGAATGGACCGGTTGGTGGTTTTGGCCGCCACCGCGGCGTCTGGATTAAAATAGAAGGTATGGTTCGACCCCAAGGCGGGAGCCCCCTGAACAATGGCGGCCGCGTAAACAGACGAATTTCCTGACCCTGTAAACTGTAACCCACCCCCCGCGTAAAACAACCCGCTGAACAATATATTGTCGATGGTTTTAGTGGTTGAGGCCGTGTAATCCGCCGCAACGGCAGCCGCGTAACTGCCGGGGGCCGCACCATCAAAATTAGACCGGTAATAATTCCAATCGTTCCCATATTCTTTCCACGCTTTGGGAGGTACGGGAACTGTCATGGTACGGGACGAACCGCCGTTTCCTTGAATTTCCACATACCCCAAGGCGATTAAGACTCCTTCCATAATATTGCCACCCGATCCAGGTTTAAAGGACGCGTTTCCCGTAACAAACCAGGTTCCTGTCTGCGGAGACCCCCCATTTTTACAGCCTTTAAAAGAAGAATCTCCCACTTTGTAAAACGTGCTTCCACAGGCCGAAATCGTGGCGCCATCGGCCTGGGATTGGACCTGGTAATAGGGCAGGTCTAAAGTGGGATTGGGCGGAAGATCCGTTTTATACGACCACCACTGAACGTTGTCGGTGTTCGGGGGAGCCGACCCGTTTCCGTCTTGGGGGGTGACGGAACCCACGGAATAAAATCGGGGATGATTTCGACCGCTTGTTGCAATTCCTGTTCGTGAAAGGACTGAGCCCCATTCGACTTCTGTGCTCCCTCCCATCCCCACGATGCCCTCCGCGGTGATGGAATTATTCAAATCACCCAATCGAGCATACTCGGCTCGGACCGCGCGAACCGCGCCATCGGCTGTGGTGCGGCCCACTCCCGTGATCAGGATCGTGCTGGCGGTCTGGGAAGCCAATCGGATTTGATATTCCCCCACGTTGGGTTCGCTGTAAGTGACATCAAAATTGTAACCCGCCACGGCGGTGCCCGATGACACCAACGCCAATGTCGCCGTCGACATGGTGAGGGTTTGAAAACCCCGTTCCAAAGCCGACTCCGCCAACTGGAAAGCTCGCGTGCTGTTGTTGGCCTTCACCGTCAGGCGGGTGTCGCTGGTGATAAACTGAACAAAGCCAGGCACCAGAATCATGAGCACCGCCAAAATGACCACCACCATGACCAAGGCGTTTCCCGTTGGTTTTTTCATTAGTTCATGACCCTCACTTTTTCGATGGAAAACTCTAGAATTTTTGTTTGTCCTTCATAGGTGCCCGCCTCCATGGTCAGAGCCATGGAAAGGACGTTCGGGTTATCACTTCGCGGGTAAGAAAAAGCGATGAACCGCAAGTGTTTAGAGAGTTCATGGGGTGACCCATCCGACAAAAACAATGATCGATTTTGTTGATACACTTGGTAGGTGGTTCCATTAATGCCTGTGAACGTAATCCGCGACCGGGGGGGTTGCCCGGTCACTTGGTCGATGGTCACGCTGGTGGCCACGGCTTGGCGGATAAGACGGTTCATGGATTCCATAGCGTTCCGAGCGTCCCGCTGGATTTCGAGACGTGCTGTGTTCAGGCGAAAGAAACGCGTGACATGAACCATGAGGGGCGTGACGGTCAGGATCAAGAGGACCAGGATCACCATGGCCACGGAAAGTTCGGTCAAGGAATATCCACCCGGGTGTCGTCGCGTTCTCACCAGACGAGGTCCTGGGTCGCCATAGCGGAGGCGGTGGACACGGAAACAGAAAACGGTCCTCGGCGGGTGGTGGACGGCGAACTTCCCGAAAAGGTGGTGTAATACCCGTATAACTTGTAGGGGGTGGCTCCACTCCTCACCGTGAGGTCGAAATTTCCATTTGGGTCAGACGTGGTCTCATAGAGGCAGGGGGAACATCCGCTGGTCCCCGTTAGGAGAGGGGGAGGGTCGGTGGCGGCTCCCGCCAAGGTGGCGGTCGTAGCCAAAACCACGACGCCGGTGGGGATGGGAACCGTTCCCACCCGCGCTTGCCCTCGAATGGTGGCCAGCCCGCTGGACACTGTGAATGTGGATGAAAAAACAGAGACCCCCGGGGTGGTCACCGTCACCGTGACAGAAGAGGGGGTCACCGTTTCCATGGGATCTAAGGCAGTTTGGATGGTGTAGGTCCCCGTGGAAAGATTTTTTAAGAAAAAAGTTCCCGTGTGGTCGGAAGACGCCTGGGCATTTTCTATGAATCCCTGGAGAGCGACCGCCACTCGCCCGGGCAACGGTTGTCCGGAGGAGTTGCGAAAAAATCCCTGCACTCCCCCGGCCCGGGACAAAACAAAATTTCTGGGATCATAAAGGGCGCCTGCCACCGTGGCCAAGCTCAACGATTCGCTTGAATAAGTCCCAATGGTGTTCCCAGGGTTCGCCGTCACATCCGTCACGCCCGCCTGGGCGTAAACGAAATATCGGCCGCTGGGCCCGGTGGTGTAGCTGTTTCCACCGGACCCCACAACAGGGATTCCCGAAAGCGGTTGACCCCCCACCCCATACAGGGTTCCCGCCACGTAGGCGTAGGACGTCGTTGATTCCAAAATGGTGTGGTTGTACGGGGAGTCCACCCAAGGGGGGAGTGTGGAGGCATTGGGAAACACGACGGGGGACAACCCCACATTAATATCATCCACGAGTGTAAAGTAATTGCTCGTTCCAAAGATCCCCGGAATAAAGGCCACGGCTGTCCAGGTTCCCGTGGCCGCGGCGACGGAATGGCGGCACACCAGATGACCGCTGGGCAGGGTCGTGTTCACACAAACCTTTCCTTCCGACAAGGTGTCCGAGAGGGCCACCCACGCGCCTATGGCCGGGGTTCCTGTCAAAGGGGCTACGATGTCGCTGGTGTTCCGTGGAGGAACTGTGATCCCTATGATGTTCTCAAAATCCTTACTGTTGTCTTCGGAATCGTAGGCGGGTCCGTATCCTGTCAAGACTGTCCCTGTGGCGCTTGTCCGGACAAACTGTTCATTCGCTTGAAGGCCCAAGGCCGAAGTTCGGCACGCGGTCTCTCTCGCTCCCAGGGGCGGGGTGACTCCCCCTTTGCACCATCCGACCGTATCCTCGGTTCTCCAGACCCCCGACACTTTTCGATAAAAAGAAATCCCCGCGGCGCTGTTTAATTCGAACATATGGCTGGGGGAACGAAAATTGGTGGCCACTCCATCGTCCCAGGAATACCCATTGGTGTAAAGGGCGTCCGCTTGGCGTGTGACGCCGGCCACTGTAACAGTGGCGGCATTGGCAATTAAATAAAAACCATGGGGAGGAATATGGGGTGAGAGGTAGGTCATATGCGAAAACCGCCATCCTCCCCCCTGTTTCCAGTAGTAAAAAAAGGAAGACCAGTTGGTTAAATAAAAGGCGTCCCCCGGTGCCCCCACTCCCATGGGAATCGCGTTTGGTGTCGGATTGTATAACTCGAAGTATTCCCACTCCGCCGCGGGGCCCGTGCTCGCTACGATTTGGCTAATCACCACATGGTCGCGAACATAGAGGTCCGTGGTCACCGTTGAGCTCGCCATGGCGAGCAAGTTGAACGGCGTATTCACCGTGGCGCCGGAACCCACCGATACGGGAGTCGGGGTGAACCCCATAAAAAAGGGACGCGAGGAACAGGTCACCGTATAGCTTCCCGGAGTCACCGAAAAAGAATAGGCCCCGGCGTTGTCCGTGACTGCTGTGTAGTTGTTGTTTTCCACCGCGGTGACCACCGCCCCGGCAATGGCCGTGCCCGATCCTTGTCGGGTCACCGTTCCTGAAATGCGCCCGTCCATGACAGAAGTGGACAGCTGACCCAATAGGTTTTGGTGACGAAAACATTTCCATTCGCCGCTCTCGTTCCACAAAACAAAAACCGTCACTCGTTTAAGGCCGGTGTCGTCGCTGGTCCAGGGGACCGCCGTGAGGGTCGATCCATCTTGAAAAACATACTCAATATGGGTGGCCCGGGTGAACGACATCCCTCCCGCCACGATATCATCGGGGGGATACGCCGCGTTGTCATACCCAATGGCGGGGGTAAATCGGGTGTCGTTAAAAGTGGAGGTGGTGACAAGCAAGGAATAATACGACTTTGATTTCATGATTTCCACTTGTTCCAACGCCAGGTTGTTGGCAAGTGTTTTGGCCTTAGATTTTTGTGTGTTAAGAGACAAGAATCGGAACGTGGCCATCAGGCCCACAATCCCCACCGACAACACCACCGTGGCGATAATGAGTTCTGTTAAGCTCACCCCGGCCCGAGGTCGTAATCGTAACTGGACCATTAACGCCGCCTTCGTGTGACGGGAATCTCGCCCCGCAAGTGAGGCGCTTCCAAGGATGGTTTTGAAGAAAGAGGGGGGGACGTGGGCCCCCTAGAAAAAGGTTCCGGAACAACGCCTGTGACTAATTTTTCAAAAACCTGGCCCGGAAGATTCACCTCTGGATCCCGCGGGGGGGAAGAGCTGAGAGGCTCCACGGTTGGAGGAACGGAATAGGTCACCTGGGGTACCCTGATCCTCTCGTTGGGTGGAGGAAGGACCACGTGGGGGGACGAGGCGGGAACAGGAACGGACAAAGGTGGAGTGGGGGGGGGCGGACTCGGCCAAAAAAGGAATCCCAAGAGAACCACTACCCCGGCCCAAAACACATATTGCATGGGACCCCCTTTCACAGAATCTCAACGTAAGAACAAAGAAATGAATCGCCCACGTTGGCTCACAATGAACGCTCTAATCTATAACCCCAAAACAGGAAAATGCCAAGGGGTTTTATTACCAATTTTGACTTTGTGGGTTCACCTGTATTTTTACGCAAGTTCGAACCAGATGTTTGGGAGCACACGGGTTCGACCCGAGCACCCAGGCCTTGACAGGAAAGGGTTCTGACCTTACCTTTATCTATTGATAAACCCACCAGGTTCCCACACCTTGAACCCGTTCATTGGGGGGGCCATGAGACGTTTCTTTCGCACGAAGCGTGTCTGTCGCGCTGCAACTGGGGTAACGCTTGTCGAACTGATGCTCGCCATGGTGATCCTTGTGGTAGCGGCGATCGGGGTCATGGGGGTCTTCATTTATATTGCCAAGTCCATTCAACATTCCAAATGCCGTGGGCTGGCCGCAAATTTGTCCCAGGAACAACTTCAGGTTCTCAAACAAAAACATTATTACCGGGTCATGGTCACGACAGACACGGCCTATCGGACGGAGTTCACGCCCCCGATTCCCTACGACACCGGATATTTCCCTCCCGAAACAATTTTGGAGGGGGGGATAACCTTTACGCGGCTGACCCACGTGGCCTGGGCCATGGAAATTTCGGGGGAAATCCTTCCCCTTCCCGCCACCTCGTCAGACACCAACCTTAAAATAATTATTGTAACGACCATCTGGCACCTAGATTCGGACTTTCATAAAGTTCAAATTAAGAACGTATTTTCGAATCCGGACGCGGTCGTTGCCTCGAGTATGTTGATGGGCACCGTCACCAGCGGTGGGGTCCCGGTGCCGGACGCGCTTGTGACTGTGACGGAAAACAATGGGGCCTTAGACACCACGGACAATCTTGGGAACTACTCGATCACACTCTTTCCAGGTTATTACAACCTGACCTGTGCCGCCCAGGGGTTTTTCACAAAAACGGCGGCCGTGTCTGTGGCCACCAACACGGCGGCCGTTTCTAACTTTAGTCTGACCCCGATGACCGTGGCCACTCTCTCTGGCAACGTCTGGAAAAAGGACCATTTGGTCATCAGCCAAGTGGTGGGGAGTTCCCCCACTTCCGGGGGATTTGACCAGGAATATGTGGAAATTTTTAATCCCACCACCTGGACGTGGACCGTTCCCAGCGTTCTCGGTTTCACCTTCCAACGCCAATCCAGTCAAGACGCGGCCCCCGTCCCCATTGCCATTGATTACACTGGAAGCACAACCACCATTGTGCCGGGAGGTTTCTACCTGTTTTCCAACACATCACCGGTTCGGGTGGCGGGTGTCGAGGTTCCAGCGGACGCCCTCTGGGAATCCGCTGTGGGAGGACCGAACCAGATCAATTTCGCACCCCGCTTTGTCACCACGGTTGGATTAGAGAGTTATAATATTCTTTCTGTTTCGGAAGATGGTATTTCCAGTGCGGCCGGCGGCCTTCGTCTCATGAATACGGTCACCGGCCAGGTTCTGGACCGTGTCGGGTGGCAGGGCAATGGAGGTCAACCGCCGGATCCCATATCCTACGAATCATCACCCATGATCCAGTTTATTGGTCTCCAGAGGAACGAACTGTTCATCCGATATTCCAGTGCAGGGGGCGTAAGCACAAGCGTGGGACCAGCCTATGATTCCAACCAAAACAATCTGGATTGGTGGGCGGTAACGATATTTACCCCACCACGCAACACGGTTTCGGCCCTCCAAACCATTCTGGCAGGGACTCCCGCGGTTGGGGCGGCGATCACGTGCAATGACGGGCTTTCTGGTGCGGTCACCGCCGCCGCCACGGGGTCTCCCCCTGTGGCGAGGTTTTCGTTGCCGAACGTGGCCACGGGAACGTGGAATGTGTTTATGGCTTCCGGGACGGAATCCATCGAGATGTCCACGGTGACCGTATCGGCTGCCGGGACGGTTTGGATTCCCAACGCCGGGACAACTCCCAGCTGGCCCGGGACCAATCAATATGACGTTTTTCTCACCTCGACCACGGAAGAAGGGTATATTTCTGGAACGGTTAAAAACGCGGCCAATACGGCGATTACTCCGGGGGTGGTGGTTTCTAACGGGTCCCAAACCACGACGGCGTCCACCGCGAACGGGTTCTATATGCTGAAGTCCCCTCCAGGCGTGTTCACCGTGTGGGCAAACCCAAACAACGCGAACGCGAGCTACGTTAGTGCTTCCGTTGGGCCTGTCACGGTAACAGCAGGGCAGGTGGTCTCTAATATGAACTTCACTTTGTCCCAGGCCGGCCAAATTGCCGGGTTTGTTTCCCGGGACGGGATCAACCCGTTACCCGGTGTAGCGATTAAAGCGACCAACGCGTCCAGTTACGTGGAGTCTCACCAAGTGAGTGGGTCCAATGGACGGTTCGTTATGTCCAATGTCTCAACGGGGTCGTTTGTGGTCACCCCCGTTCTCAATTCCGGTGAAACCGCCACGCCGGCCTCCGCCAACGTGACGGTAGGTATCGGCGCGAATGTATGGTCCGCCACGTTCACGGTCACCGGGGCCATGGGGGGCATTACAGGAACGGTAAAAAAAGGGGGGGAGTCCATTCAAACGGGGGTCATGGTTATTGCCACCACCTCCACCATCCCAGCGGCTCCGCCAGTTCTCGATCTTGATAGTGTTATGGGAGCCACCTATTTCACCGGTTCCAGTAACGAAGACGGGACCTATCGGCTTGAAGTGAGGGGAAGCACCACAACGGCTTATCGGGTCTACGCGTATTACCCGGTCCCAGGTTCCCCATGGACCATCTATTCGGGTGTGGTCGCTAACGTTTGGGTTACCCCCGGGGTGAGTACGGCTGTGGCCCATTTTAACTGGTGAAGGAATGAACCGAAAACGAAAACACAAGCGGTCCCAGGGATTTACGATTACAGAAACCGTTATCACGGCTTCCATCCTCGCCCTTTTGGCTTTGATCATTGCGCCACTCCTCGTTCACTCCACGCGGTTCTTCCTCTTAAACCGTACCCGCGTCGATCTTCAACGGGACGCCCGGGCCAGTTTGTCCACCATCACGCGAACCCTTCGCCAGGCCGATTCGACCACATTGGTCATTGACCAAATTACTGGGCAGCCTTACTATTCGCGGATTTCCTTTACGGACATTAATGGGACTGATTTCGTTTACTTTCAGAACAACACCGCTCTAATGGAAACACGGGCCGGGGCCACCCGTCTGTTGTCCAGTAATTTGCGATTTTTAAACTTCTATTTTCCCCGTTCTTACGACATGGCCATTGTCTCCGTCTCTATGACCTTGGAAAAAGGCATTTACGAAAACCGAACCAAGGCCCTCCATGTGGCCACCGAACGTGTTCGGATCATGAATTAACGGAGTGGAGACGGCAATAGAGAGGAGGGTCTCTTGAACCCAGGGTGTGACCTTAGAACGAGCTCCAGGGAAAAAAAGATTGACCTCATTTGTCCAAGGCCAAGTCTTTCCCTAAAATTCAACCCTCCAACGGATGGCGGGCAAGTGTTGGTGGGGGTCACCTTACTGGTTCTCATTCTCATGATCCTGGTCCCGTTAATGGTCCAGTGGGGTTCAAATGAATCGAAACATGCGATCAAAGAACAACGAACCACCACGACCTTTAATATCGCGGAAGGGGCGGTGGACCGGGGGTTGTGGAAACTGAAAAGCGCCACGTCCACCTGGGCCGCGGCGGTGGCCGGGACGGTGATCCCAGGCTATGACTTGGATGTGGTTTACACGGACATTATCGGAGCGGTGTATCGCATCAAATTTTCTACCGGTCCTGATCTTAACCAAGTGACCGTTCTCGCCGAAGGGAAAAATTTGAAATCTGGGGCCGTTCGAGCCCTAAGCGTTGTCTATGAAAACTATTCCATCCCGGGTCCGATTCTCTCAAGCGGCAGGGTGGATTACGCCGGGACTTTTGACGCCCAATGGGGTCCCATCATGGCCCATGGAAACATCAATATTTCCGGAGCCGCGGCTTCCCGTTATTTCCCTCGAAAATTCTCCAAACAAGTGGTGACGGGAACGGTTTCCAGGCCCCGGGATACCTCAGGACTTAATCCTCCCAACACCGACAACATCGAGTGGTGGTCGGACTACCCCGTCCCCGACCTCCCTGTTCTGGATTTTACCACCATGCGCGCTTCCGCGGCCGCCACGGGAACCTTGAATTTTCGAACCAACACGGGTCGGTCTGGTTCCGGTCGATGTACAGGGTGGGCAGGAATGGGGCGCTGTGGTTCGGGAGGGCGGTCGGCGGGTTCCCATTTCCATGCCACCACCTGCCATTTCTTTAATTCCAACAATCACAGTCGATCCCGGGACAACCTTTTGTGGTATTGGGACAACGACCTGATCATGAGCGGAAACATGGATTCGGGAGGGTGCAAACGTCTTGGATTGTACGGTACGGTGATTGTGCGGGGAAACATGACCATCGATTCTGGGGATTGCTACGCATATACGGGTCCGGTTCCCGCCAACGCTTGGAGGGAATACAAAAAAATTAGCGCCACCACCCATGATACCGCTACTTTAAATCAATATCCTGCGGATAATGGCCTGCAATCTAACCGTCGGACTTTTCAGCATGGCAATGAAACCTGGAGTGGGGGCCCCTATTTTCGGAATACCGATGTGGGCATCCGAGGATTTATCTACACGGGTGGGAACATGACCATCAATTCTCTTTCAGACATTTCCGGGTCCCTTTGGGTGGTGGGAAACGTCGTGAACAACGACACCAGTGGTGAGCGCGTCTTGGTTTTTTACGAGCCCAATTTTAATCTGCCTCTTCTCAATGTCGTGCTGAGCCGAATTTCCTGGGATGAAGTCACTCCTACTATTGTCCCATGGCCCTAATAGGGATTCGCCTGTCAAGTGTGAGCGTATGAACAAAAAAAATCTCCCAGTCAAATCTCTGGATCACCTGAGAAAGGCAAGCGAACCCGTTTCTTTAATGGAAATTCTAGAACAGGTTTTGTTCGTTGGAAAGACAGGGGAAACCCAGGATGAGGTTCGAATCGAGGTGATGCTATGAATGCAGAAAAGAGACGACAATCCTTTCCATCTCGTGATCGTGGGCAGGTGTTGGTGGGAGTAACTTTACTGGTGCTCATTCTTATGATCTTGATTCCGATCATGGTTCAGTGGGGATCTCAGGAATCCAAACACGCGGTGAAAGAACAACAAACCACCACGACCTTTAATATCGCGGAAGGGGCGGTGGACCGGGGGGTGTGGAAATTGAAAAGCGCCACGTCCACCTGGGCCGCGGCGGTGGCCGGGACGGTGATCCCAGGCTATGACCTCGATGTGGTTTACACGGACATTATCGGAGCGGTGTATCGACTTCGTTTTACGGCGGGACCCGGGGTCCATCAAGTGACAATTCTTGCCGAAGGGAAAGACCTTAACTCTGGCCAGCTCCGGGCCTTGCGGGTTGTCTACGAGAACCGTTCTATCCCAGGCCCCATTCTTTCGGGGGGCATGGTGGATTACGCCGACACCTTTGACGCCCAATGGGGTCCCATTATGGCCCATGGGAACATCGCCATTTCAGGGACGGCGGCCACGCGTTATTTTCCCCGAAAATTCTCAAAACAAGTGGTGACAGGAACGTCTTCCAGGCCCCGGGACACCACAGGACTTAATCCTCCCAACACCGACAACATCGAGTGGTGGTCGGACTACCCCGTCCCCGACCTCCCTGTTCTGGATTTTACCACCATGCGCGCTTCCGCGGCCGCCACGGGAACCTTGAATTTTCGAACCAACACCGGGACGAACGGTTCTGGCCGATGCACCGGTTGGTCGGGGATGGGTCGCTGTCAGTCCGCTGGAACATCAGCGGGATCCCATTTTCATGCGACCACCTGCCATTTCTTTAATTCCAACAATCACAGTCGATCTCGGGACAACCTATTGTGGTATTGGGACAACGACCTGATCATGAGCGGCAACATGGATTCGGGAGGGTGCAAACGTCTTGGATTGTACGGTACGGTGATCGTCCGGGGGAACCTGACCATCGATTCTGGGGATTGCTACGCTTACACGGGTCCGGTTCCCGCCAACGCTTGGAGGGAATACAAAAAGATTAGCGCCACCACCAACGACACCGCGGCTCTGAATCAATACCCGGCGGATAACGGTCTTCGTACAAACCGACTCACGTTCAATCACGGGGGCGAAACCTGGACCGGCGGCCCCATTGCCGGAAACACGGACGTGGGGATCCGGGGTTTTATTTATGCCGGGGGCAACATGACCCTCAACTCACTTTCGGATATTTCGGGAGCGCTCTGGGTGGTGGGAAACGTGGTCAACAACGACACCAGTGGTGAGCGTGTCTTGGTTTTTTACGAGCCCAACTTTAATCTTCCACTTCTTAATGTTGTGCTGGGCCGGATCTCGTGGGACGAGGTAACGCCTTCGACTCTCCCCTGGCCATAGACCGTTTCCTGGAGAAATGGTTAAATCTCCGTCGTGCCTAAAGGATTGTTCATCACCCTAGAAGGGGGCGAAGGGTCGGGAAAAAGTACCCAGGCCCGGCTGTTGGCGGATTACGTTCGCCAACAGGAGATCCCCGTCGTCCATACCCGTGAACCGGGGGGGACCTCCATTGCCGAATCGGTTCGCCGGGTCTTGCTCCATCCCAAGGGGCGTGTCGCTCCTCTCACCGAACTTTTACTCTACCAGGCCGCTCGGGCCCAACATCTCGCGGAGATCGTTTCCCCGGCGCTCCGGGCGGGCTCTGTGGTGATTTGTGAACGATTTACCGACGCCACCGAGGCGTACCAAGGCTATGGCCGGGGTTTAAACTTATCTCAAATACGGGTATTGAACGATATTGCCACGGGTTGCTTGCGGCCGGACCGCACATTTCTTTTGGACGTCCCCGTCCCAAAGGGACTGTCCGCCGCCCGGGGGTTGGCGAAACGTCTTTCCCGCCATGGTGCTAAAGCCAGGGGTGGGGACCGCATGGAGCGGGAATCATCCCTTTTCCACGAACGAGTGCGCCGGGGTTACCTGGCGCTGGCACGGAGGGACCCCCGTCGGTTCCGTAAAATTTCCTGGGGAAGACCTGTGGCTGAAGTTCACGCACAAATTCGGATTGATGTTGATCAATTCCTCTCTGACCGATTCCCTCGGGTCCGTTCAAAACCAGGGCCTTCCAGGGCTAGGGGACCCCGATCATGAGTGCGATTTTGGAAACTCTTCCTCCGGGGAAGCCCTTTCAGGAAATTTTAGGGCAGGAGGCCGCCATGAACCAATTGGCTTCCTCCATTACGGCGGACCGGGTGCCCCACGCCTATTTGTTTACCGGTCCGGTGGGTGTGGGGAAACGAACCGCGGCGCGCGCGTGGGCGAAACTCCTCTTTTGTCAAAACCCTCCGTCCCCGCTCCACTCCTGTGGAACATGCCCGGCGTGCGGAAAAGTCGAACGGGGTGGCCACGGGGATCTTGTGTGGGTGGATTTTGTTCGCCAAGCGGCTCTCCTAAAAGAACCCATCGAAAAACAAAAATCACTTAAAATATCCACTGTTCGCGAGATGGAACACGCCCTTCGGCTAAAACCGTTGGAAGGTCGCGTGAAAGTGGCGGTGATCTCTCCCGCCGATGCCTTGGGCGATGACGCGGCCCACGCGCTCTTGAAAATCGTGGAGGAGCCCCCACCCGGGACGCACCTCATATTGATCGCCACAGAAGCTGGGTCTCTCTTGCCCACCATCCGGTCCCGGTGTCAACGGATACGATTTCGCCCCTTGTCCGTGGATGTGGTGAGCTTGCTTCTGGCCCGGGAGTTTGGGAACCGGCCCCTGGAGGTCTTAACCCAGGCCGCCCGCGGGGCCGATGGTTCTGTTGAACGGGCACGAACGTTGGTGGAGGAAGGGGCAGGGATGGATTTCGATTGGGCGCGGAGTCCCCTCAGTGACCTTTTGTCTTGGTGCGAAGGATTTCAAAATCCCCGACTCGGTCGCACCGCCGCGGAACGTTTATTGGAATCCCTCCTCGCTCAGTTTCAAGTGGAAGCCCGGGAAGGGGAACGCACCCCAGACGATCTCCACCGGGTGTTTCAATCTTTGACCCGTCTTCGCTGGAACGCGAACGTGGGCCTAACCTTGCAACACCTTTTCATCCATTTGCGTCGGAACGCACGGCGTCCCTCGGAGGATCAATGAAATCCTTTTATATCACCACCCCCATCTATTACGCCAACGATGTTCCCCATATCGGTCACGCCTACACCACCATCGCCGCGGACGTCCTCGCGCGTTGGCGCCGTTTGCGGGGAGACTCGGTTTACTTCTTGACGGGGACCGATGAACATGGAGCCAAAATTGACCAGGCGGCCCGCGCCGCTGGAAAAACCCCCATCGACTATCTGGACCCCGTGGTTGAGAAGTTCCGCCTCCTGTGGACCCGATTGGGCATCACACCAACGGATTTTATCCGAACCACCGAAGACCGGCACAAAAAAACCGTCCAGCGTGTTTTTGAAAAACTGGAAGCCCAAGGGGATATTTACCTGGGATCCTACGAAGACTGGTACTGTGTCCCCGACGAAACCTTTTGGTCCGAATCCGATCTGGTGGATGGGAAATGTCCTTCCTGTGGACGTCCGGTAGAAAAACTCAAAGAGGAAAGCTATTTCTTCCGTCTCTCGGTGTACCAAGACCGTCTCCTGGCCCATTACGAAAAGAACCCGGACTTTTTGTCACCGAAATCCCGGGCGGGGGAGATCATTAATTTTGTCAAATCGGGTCTCCGGGACCTCTCCGTTTCACGGACCAAAGTCAGTTGGGGGATCCCGGTCATCGCCCATCCTCCGCACACCGTTTACGTGTGGTTTGACGCGCTCCTCAACTACATCTCAGCCCTGGGCTACGATCCCAAGACCTCTTCTTCCTTATTCACGGAAAGCTGGCCCGCTGACGTTCATCTGGTGGGCAAAGAGATCTTCCGTTTCCATGGGGTTATTTGGCCCGCCATGCTCTTGGCGTTGGGTCTTCCTCTTCCCCACAAGGTATTTGCCCATGGGTGGTGGACCGTGGAAGGAGAAAAAATGTCTAAGTCCCGGGGCAACGTGGTAGACCCCCACTCCGTCGTCGAAGAGTATGGGGTGGACGCTTTTCGATATTTTCTCTTGCGGGAAGTGCCTTTTGGATCGGACGGCGATTTTTCTCTGAACGCCCTGCGGACCCGGTACAACGCGGAATTGGCCAACGCTTTGGGCAACCTGCTGAACCGTGTGTTGACGTTGGTGGAAAATAACTTTGAAGGCGTTTTGGACCCCGGCGCCGCGACCCATGCCCTTGTGAAAGAAAACGCGCAAGAATGGTTGGCGTCATACGACGAATCCCTCAGCCGGTTGTCTTTTAACGATGGGTTGGAGAAGGTTCTCACCCTCGTGAATCAGGCCAATAAGTTTGCCGAGGATCAAGCGCCCTGGAAATTGGTCAAAGAAGATCGGGAAAAAGCGAGATCAGTTCTCGTGGAAATGGCCCGCAGTTTGAAACTGGCCGCCCTGGCCCTTCATCCGGTCTTGCCCGACATCACACAAGAAATGTGGGAACAGCTGGGGGAATCTCTTCCCCTGGCCCAAGCCGCGCCCGGATTGCTCTCCAGCGGAGAGATTACGTTCGCCCCAGGCCAAAAAATCAAAAAGGGCCCGCCCCTTTTCCCGCGGAAAGAAATGAAATAAGTCCCATGTACGTTGAAACCCACACCCATCTCACGGACGAACAATTCGATCAGGACCGAGACATCGTTTTGGCCCGCGCCCGGGACGTGGGGGTGGGTTTATTTATTGAGATCGGGGAAGATGAGCCCCAATGGCCCAAGGCCCGCGCGTTAGCGGAAAAGTATTCGGATGTTTTCTGGACGGCGGGATACCATCCCTACTACGCGATCAAAGCCGACCATGGGCTGGTCGATCGGCTCGAAACGGCGTTGCGCCATCCCCGTTGTGTTGCGGTGGGCGAAATTGGGTTGGATTACCACAGGGACGATTCGCCCCGGGACGTTCAGAAACGGGTTTTCGAGAATTTGGCGAGGGCCGCGGTGCGCGCGAAAAAACCTATTGTTCTTCATTGCCGCGAATCTTCCCCAGAGAAAACCGAAGCCCAGGACGACATGCTGGCCATTTTAAAATCGGTTGTTATCCCAACTTCCGACAAACCGCCGGCGGGGGTGGCCCATTGTTTTCAGGGATCTGAAAAAACGGCCCGGGCTTTTATTGATCTGGGGTTCCTGTTAGGGGTTGACGCTCCCCTCACTTATCCCGCGGCCTCCTCCCTCCGAGCTCTGATGGCGCAATTCCCTTTAGAATCCTTGGTGCTCGAAACCGACAGCCCCTATCTTCCCCCTCAAACCCACCGAGGGAAACGCAACGACCCTGCCCATATCCCCGCCATTGCCAAAGCCTTAGCCGATCTCAAGCACGTCCCGATCGAAACCATAGCCACCCTCACCACCCATAACGCCAAGCGCCTATTTCATCTCCCCTCCGCCTAAAATCGAGTTTATACGAACTCGTGGATACCAAGAATCCGTATTCCCTCCTCGTTCATCCCTCCCATTCTAGATAAAAATTCAGGAAAACCATTTTTAATATTTTTTGATCGCACCGTAAACTGGCCATTGACAACTTCAGGAACTGGACATAAGCTTCGAACACTGGGCGAGATGGCGGCGCCTGTAAAAAGAATGAATCGATACCACTTCAAACAATTAGTCCTTCTTTTTCGAGGAACGCTGATCTCAGGCCTCCTCTTCTCTGTTACTTTTGCCGAACCCATTGTCGTAAAATCCGTTCGAGGGGCCGCCCAAATTCAAAAAGCCAATTCCCAAAGCAATCGATGGCGCGCCTTACAGAAAGGGACTCCGATTAAGCCAGGGGATACGGTTCGCACGGGGAACAACGCGCGGTTGGAACTCAAGCTGGATGACGGGTCCCGTGTGGTGATGGGATCCCGTAGCCGTGTGACTGTGGCGGAATCGGCGCCGTCCCGAATCTTTAGTTTGGCAGTGGGCCGCGTGAAAGCGTTTATTAAGAAATTGCAGCCCCAAAGCAAGTTTGAGATCCGGACACCCCTGGCCGCCGCCGCTGTTCGCGGAACAGTTTTTGAGATGGGGTACGACGAAAAAGAATCGTCCGGATTCCTGGAAGTAAGTCGCGGGGTGGTGGCGTTGACTCAAGGGGATCAAGGATTGGATGTCCGCGCGGGGGAAAGAATGGGATTTGCAAAAGATATACCCTTGGGAAACACGCCCTCTCGTTCTTCCCGTGGGTCCGGGACATCTTCCCGTGCGGAGGAACGCCAATCCCTGCGCCGGGAGGTGGGGCTGGGCATGACCAAGGAAATGGTCATGGCCGCCGCCGCCGATGAAATACGCCGTGCGGAATACCAGGAAGGGAAAACGATTACGGATGTGAACGGAAACAGGGTTCGTCTGGAAGAATACATCATCCGCCGTCCTACCGATGAAATTGCGAGAGGGAAAGAAGATCAGGCGTTTAAATTGGTGGTTCTGAACGAGCGTGCCAATCGGTTCGACTACTTTTACTATTTAGGAATATTTAACCAAGAGCTTGACGACGATCTCTCGATCGCTTTAAACGATGTCCGTGGGAAACTTAATCTTAAACCCACCTATTATTTGGAGTCTTACGAGATGGGCCAATCCAATACCATCGATAATATTAGGGATGTTTCAGAGGGAGGACATTTGGTCAAAGTGGTTTATGATGGGACGACATATACCCTCTCTTCCGAGGACGACCCGTCTGTGACTCGAACGGTGGCGGCGGATGAAGTTCTTCAGAGCGACACCGGGGTCTACCATAAAGTCTACGATCCCGTGGGGGACCGCTTTACCACCATTACGGACGCACAATTTCAGGCGGGGGGAGGGCAAGCGGCCGTTTATGATGGACGAAACGATACATTCCGGCCCCTTGGGGCGGGGGATACCTATTGGCGGACTGCCTACAATGAGTATTCCCACAAGCTATGGGGACCGGGATACGACATTGTAAAACAAAGTTATCAACCAGGTTCAGGTGTCTCCACTGTTCTCGCCCGGCATCTGGACGCTGTTCCCGGCCCAACCGACGCGACTTTCTTCGCGGTTTCAGAAACACCTGCCGGGGATAACCTTCTGCACAACCGCCTCACCATTTTTTACAGCGATGAAAAGGAAACAGTAGAAACAGTGAACACCTACATATTGTCGGATGAAGGGACCCTCGCTTCCCAAGACGCCTTTGCGGGGTTGACCACAGGAACGGGGTTTAAAAATGAATTACTGAAATGGAACTATCAACAGATTATTGAAGCCTCGGAATTTGAAGGCAGGAAAATCGACCTCGTGGTGGAACCCAAAATCCTCATTAAGTCGGGATTAATTCCATGAGAAAATACCCTCCATTTGGTCTCAGGGTATTCTTAGCGGGGTTGATCCTTGGTTCCCACCTTTCGTCCATCGAAGTGGCGGCCGCCACGGTCACGCCCTTGACCCAAATGACGTTAACCACGGGCCAATCCTTTTACGATGGAACCGCCACCTCGGTCAGTGGAAACGCGGATGTTGTGGTCACTCCGGTTGTGAAGTTTTCCGATCAATGGAGCGTCTTCCCCACCTATCACGGATTTTATCAGGGGACCCAAGACGTTCAGTCCCTGGCCGGCGGGGGACGTTTTTTTCGGGACACCACCGGGCACTCCCTATTGCTTAAAGACGTTCACACCTTCGGTGTTTGGAAAATAAAACCTTCCCTTGGCGCTTCCATGGAATGGTTGCGGGAGACTCGAGACGAAGGCTGGGGGCAGGGCCTTTTCGATTACCGCAAATGGAACGGGGGGCTGGAAGTGGAATACAACCCAACGCCCGCGTTCGGAGGGCGCGCGGCTTACGATTATTTCCAGATCATTTTCCCCAATTACGAATCTCTTGAGTCGGCCCAGGATCCCACCTTGTCCAGAGAATTAGCCGGGGAAAAGGTTTTAAACAACACCAACGGGATGACCCTTCTGAACACCTGGATGTCGCTGCCTTGGAAAGGAAAGCTGGATGTGACGGGCCTCGTTCACTCACGCAAGTTCAAAGACCAACCCTTGGTAAATGATCAAGGTCAGCTTCTGTCCACAAATCGAAAAGACGAATCCCTGGTCCTTGACTCGGTTCTCACCTATCCGTTGCCCACCTTATTCGGAATTCGGTTTTGGGGCGATCTGGGTGGCCGGTATATAACCCTGAACTCCAATCAAAACCATTTTGACGCCAAGCAGAGCGTTTTTCAAGCGAATTACTACGACTATGAAGAAGGTCGCGGTTCAGCGCAACTGGTTGCTACCATTCTTGAGAACCTGTGGCGGATGTCTCTCAGCGGGTATTACGAGCGACGCCGTTACGCCGACCGGTTAGCGCAAGACAGCACCGGCGTTGATTTAAATGAAAATTTAATAACGACAACGGTCACCACCCGTCTTGGCCTGGCCCACTCTCTTACTCCCAACACCAAGATTCATCTTAACGGTTCACTGGGCTGGAGCCATTCCAATACAAATTATGAAGGGATCTTCCGCTACAATTACCGCATCGCCAGCTACGGTATTGGAATAAGCTATGACTTTTAAAAAACGGTTCACTTCTTTTGGATGGATGTTTTTTATCGTCCTGTGGCCTTTCCCCGGGGTGCGGGGCGCTGCCCCCACGTCTTCCGCCACCCCCGCGAACATTCAGATTAGCGGAACCAGTGGAAACGGATTTCAAGTCGTTTCCGCCGGCTCGCCCACCTCCGACTTAAGAGTATCCGTACGTGATGCCAATGACCAAGACACACTTCTCCCATCAGGGAAAACGGTGTATCTCACGGCAACCGACGCGGCAGGGATTTCGTTCATCCCGGAAATATCCATCAATGGGGGAGCCTTTCAACCCTTTACAGGGTCGCTGGTGATCGGAACCGGCCAAGGGAATACACCGCCCTTTCGATTCCGTCGCGCTACGCCAGGGCGAATAACTCTTCAGGCGTGGGTCGTTGATTTTCCTTCTCCTTCCCTAACGCGGCAGGCGTGGTACACGGTGGAAGTCCTCTCCAGTGGTGCCACATTTACAAACGTTCGAGCCCGGACAACCTCTCAACCCACACCCATCACTGGGGCCACGGTCCTGTTTACACCGGACCGGGACGGGGTGGATGACGGAGCCATCCTCTCCTGCATCCCGCCGTCCCCCACGACAAGTTGGGAACTTCTGATTTCCTCAGACGCTACTTTCCCCGCTTCAGGAATCGTACGTCGATTCTTCGGGTTTGGAACATCGGAAACCTATTGGTACGGGGAAGGTTTTGAAGAAAGGACGGTTGCCAAAGGGACGTATTACGCCCGATACCAAACCATGGGCCAAGGGATCGTTTCTTCGCCTGTGACCCTGGTTGTTGAAGCCGCTGGATTTTATGGGGAGGTTAAAAAAGCAAGCGGGGAGTTTATTGAGGGGGTCGAAGTAAGCGTTTATGGAAGCGGTGGAGGCGGTTTCGCACGAACCTCGGGTGATGGAAGATACTTTGTGAGCGGACTGAAACCCCAGACTTCGTATCAAATGGAACTCCGAAAAAATGGGTTCATTACTCAATCCTTTACAGAAAATACGGGGTCATCAACGGGAGCCTTTGTGAATGCGGGGACAAAAATATTATCCTCCGGAGTCGGGTTAGAGGTTCGAGCGACCGTCACCTCGGCCCCCACCCGAGATGTGTATGGAAATATTCGTGTGTATAACGTGGATCATTCTGAAAATTATTGGGGTCCCATTCGGGTCGCCAGCGGATCCTTTAATTCGGACAATGGGCGCCACGTGAACGATCCCTTGTGGGGAACCATTAGTACCATCACGGTCCGACCGAATGTCGAATACACAGTGGAAATCACACTCCCGGATTTCGGCCGATCAACCGAATCGGTCACTTCTCCTCCCGATGGATTCCAATCAGTTCCGTTCGGTCCGTTGACGCGCAAAGCCAATATCTATGGGCGGGTTCAATTTCCCTCCGGGGTGGAAAGTCCCTTCAATGGTGAATGGGTTTCCGTTGATGCCCTTCTCCCCGGGGCCACAATGCCCACCGTTTCGGGTGGGGTTTATGTGCCCAATGGAAACAGCAGTGGGATCTATGAATTGCCGGGGGTTCCCCCGGGAACCTATACCCTTCGTGCGTTTGTCCGGGGATATGTGATGAGCACCACGGGACCTATAACGGTCACAAGCCTAGACAGGGGAGACAGGGCAAGTGGGGGCATTGACTTTCCCCCCTTCACCTCCGGAGGCCAAATATCCGGCTCCATCACGGTCGTGGGAGATTCCTCGGCATTGAGTTCTGGAAATATCACCGGTCCCGGATGCAACACAGGATTTTTCCCATTAAACATCAGTGCGTTTTCCCGTGTCACATTTAACAATGCCTTTGCCCAAGTGTGTTTGGCCACCTCAACCCTTTCCACGTCCGGGAGTTTCCAGGTTCGGGGTCTCCTGGATGGAGTGTATGAAATCCATTCCTATTTGCCTGGGTTTCAATTGGGTTCATCCGGGCCCCAAACCGTAACGGTGTCCGATGGGGTGGGATCAAAGCACCTCACGTTTCAAGCTCTCACCGGTCAAGTGAAAATTCAAGCCATCCTCCCCGCTGGCGATTCCGGTCAGCAGGTAACGTATGAACTCATTAAAGAAAATCCCAACCCGGTGACCCGAGTGGGCGTTCTGGCAGGGTCCTCCCCCGCGGAGGCCACAGAGAGTCGCTTGGGAACCGGACTTTATCGAGTCATCTTGAAAAACAATAACCCGGGAAGGGGCCTCGTTCAAGAATCCGTCCTAACGGTAACCAACGGATCCCTTAGCACCGTCACCGTGGATATGTCTCTCCCGGCCTATCCCGTTTCCGGTAATGTCGAAGTTGTGGGAAATATTGTTTTGCCTAGCACGTGGAACGTTACGGTCAGTTCGGTGCCAGGGCTCGTTGCCGCTGGAATCATTCCTGTGGTGGATGTGTATGCCCTCCCTCTGCCCACCTACTATCAGAACGAGTTTACGCCCATCCGGTCAATCCCCGTCACGGTGTTCCCGAGTTCCGCGTCCTATCTTGTGCCGGCGCTCTCCCCAGGCGCCTACCATTTGCGACTGCGCGAAGACTTTAATTCATCCACCACTTCTTCAGGGGGAACCCCCCCCCTGAACCTTCCTGAGTTGGCCAGTGATTCCCAGGTGATTTTTGTCAGTACAGGGGCAATCACGGGAGTTAATTTAACCCTCACAAATGGTGTGAAAGTGTCAGGGGAAATTAGTCGGCCCGATACTTCTTCCGATACGGTTCCCTTTTCTGTTCGCTTGCGCCGATCCAATAATCTCTCCTACTGGGGACTCTCCATTGAAACCATAGGAAATTCAGGAAATACCTATTCGTTCCAGCATGTGGCGCCGGGTGACTATGTCCTTGAAACAACGGAAGGAGGCTCCATCCCCCGGTACGCGGCGGCCCCCGTATCCCTCAAAGTAGGGACCACGGATAAAACAGTCAACGTGACTCTTTCCAATGGGGGTGTTGTTGTGGGGCGCTTGCGGGATGCCGACACACAAACACTTCTCACCGCTCAAAACGTTTCTCAATTTCTTCCCGACAATTTTGAAATTTCGGCCGAAGCCAATCCCTCGATCCCGGGAGGGTATGTTCAGGCCCATCGCAATCCCACTGGGGGAGGATATTTATTTGATGCGAACACAAACCAATTTCGAATCTCCCGCATGATACCTGACAACACCTACGACCTTCGTCTTCGAGGGTTCAGTTCCCTTGGAAGCGAGGCTATTTCTCGGGGACTAAAAACATACGCCCCGACTTTAATGGCAGGTTTGAAGGTCGTTGCGGGGCAAACCATCGATGTGGGAGTGATCGATTTAAAACAAGGCGGGTTCCTGTCCGGAACCATTCGAAACGCGGGGGGAACTCCGTTACCAAACATCCGCGTTGTGGCCCGGCCCTCCGCGAACAATGGCAGGGATCAATGGTCATTGCAGGTGGAAACGTTCACACAAGAAAACGGTCGATTTGAACTTCAAGGGGTGAGCCGGGAAAAACGATACTACGATATTATCGCCGCACCGCGTTTTCAATCCGGGGACCCCTATTCGCGCCTAGCGGGACCCCGCTACGCTGAAGAACGACGGCGCGGTATTGATGTGAACGCACCGGATAAGCTATCGGGAAATGATTTTACACTCACGCTGGCCAATGGTGTTCTTACGGGGCGAGTGGTGGCGCTGGATAACGGGACCCTGACCCCCGCCTTATCCAGCAAGAACAATGAGGGCGGAGAGAGAGGGGCGGATATCGTCCTCCATCGGACGGGAGCGCCCTTTGAGGACAGCCCTCTAGGGGAAATTGAAGAAAGGACCGCCGCCGATGGGACGTTCCGTGTGGAAGGGCTCAAACCCGGGGCCTACACCCTCCGCGTCTTGGCCATGGGATACGCGAGCGTTGTGAAACCCATCGTTGTCACCGCCGGCAACACCGCCATCGGAACCCTTTCCCTGTCCCGGGGCGCCACGGTGACGGGGCCCCTGACCAAACCCGACGGATCCTTCCCCACCCTTAACGACGTGCGTATGGTGCTCGGGGTGGACAACAATTTTGACGAGTTTGTTTTCGGCACCTTGGAAAGCAATCAGGACACCAAACAAGTCACGGGCTATTCCATTTCCGGATTCCAAACCGAGAAATCTTATTCCCTAATAATCGTGACCGGGAAAGACGCGATCCTAGAAGCCCAGACGGGGGTTGCCTTTGCGGACCCAGCGGAACAGCGGGTGATCCCCCTTTTGTACCGTGCGGCCCCCCCGCGGGTTTTCGTCAATCAGTCTCAATCCCTCTCGCAAACTGAGTCCGGTCCCACCCGCGTGACCTCGCTCCGTTTTTTCTCCAGTCAACCGTTTCGTTTGATAACGGACGCGGATAACAACCCCGCCACGCTCCTCACGGTGGACACCGGTGCCGGAACATTGAGTGATTTGGAGATCAATTCATCCCGTGACAGTTTGACCGCGGTGTACACGGTTCCTCTTAGCGCAAACGAAACGTCAATGAAATTGCGGTTGTCGTTTTACACAACAGAAAAAAATTCCGATAGTCTCTTGGGGGAAAACTTTCAATTCAACCAACTCTTTACATTTTATGCTGGGATAAAAGCGCGCCGATCCACCACGATTTCAAATGTAACGGGTGGGGAATGCTCGTTGGAAGGGGTTCCCGCCGGGGTGTCCTTCCGTGCGGGAGCCTTTGATGTGGCCACGTCCTCAGCCATCGAAATCGGAATTCAAAGTGCGGAAAGTTTAATCCTTGCCCCGAGCGCTGCCCCGGGATTAGGTCGAGCCGCGGCTATGGCCCATACCGCCCAACCCCTGGGGATGAAGGCTTATCCAACAGCGGGCCTCTTTCAAGCTCTTTCCGCCGCCCCAGCGGTGGATGCGTTCAGCCCCTTCTATGAAATTTTTCTTCCAGCGGGACTCAGCCATTTATTAAAAAAAGACGCGCGTCTAACGCTTAATTACGACGCGGACGCAGAAGATCCGGCTCTTTTGAACGTCTATTTTTTCGATCCCATCCACGAAATTTTCCTTTTAGAAAATGCCCAGAAGACGATTGATGAGGTGAACCGCACCATCACGGTGTCTGTTGGTCACCTGTCCACTTTTGTGGTTCTCCCCAGTCAGGCCAGTATCATTGGAGCAAATTCATTTACCGGACGAGAAATCCGTGTCCACAATGCTCCCAATCCCTTCAACCTGAAACCCAAATCGATTACCTTAAACGCCGCCGAGGCCGCTGATCAAAATCAAACGATCGATGGAACGATGATCCGATACAGTTTGCCTCCTGGAAAGAGCGGAGAGGTCAAGATCGAGATTTATGATGTGGCGGGAGGCCTGGTCCGTGTTCTCACCCAATCGGCTCCGACTGACGGAACGTATTACTACCTTGAATGGAATGGCCGAAATGATGCGGGACGCCTTGTTTCCTCCGGACTCTATTTGGCCCGATTCACGTTAAACGGTTCTGATGAAAAGATGTTTAAGATGGCGGTGATCAAGTGAGAACGCTGGGTCGATCGGTGTGTGGCGTCGTCCTGGCGGCGCTCCTTTCTTCCATTGGTTTAGCGGGGGGGAAAGCCGGAACAACGGGAGCGGCCTTTCTGAAAATCGGGGCCGGGGCCCGGGCCGCGGCCATGGGAAACACTTTTACCGCTGTGGCTGATGACGCGGACGCCTCTCATTGGAACCCCGCCGGACTCCCTCAGCTGACTCGCCCGGAATTTTCGGCCGCTCACACTCAATGGATCCAGGGAGGCCAACACGATTCCTGGGCCTACGCGCACCCTTCGAAAATCGGAACGTTCGCGGCCAGTGTGGTCACGCTTTCTTACGAAGGAATTGAAAAACGCATCACGGACACAGACGAACCGGAAGGAACCTTTGGGTCCCTCGACGCGGCCTACAGTTTATCCTACGGGCGAAGGGTGCGGCCGCACCTATCTCTGGGGTTGGGCATGACCTACGTGCGCCAGAGCTTGGACGGCCAATCCGCGGGCGCCTCGACGGTGAACGTGGGTGCTCTTTGGAAAACACCGATTTCTTTCTTGACCCTGGGGGCCGGGGTTCGTAACATAGGGGGGTCAATTGACTTTGTTGAGGAAGGAGACCCTCTGCCCATGACCGTAGCGTTTGGAGCCGCTGGACGCTTTTTGAAGGAACGTCTGTTGATCACTGCCGAGGGACGCTCGGTTCGTCATGAATCTCCCTCATTCGGGGCGGGGATTGAAGTGTCCCCACCCCTTTACAAAGAAGCGGTGGGCCATCTTCGTGCCGGCTACCGTTCTGATTCTCCGGAAGTCTCTGACGCGACGGGCTTCTCCCTGGGGTTGGGGTTTTCCTTCCCACGCTGGGGATTTGACGCCACCTGGGCCCCTCAAGGCGCCTTGGGGGACGCGTTCCGTTACTCTTTCCGTTACACATTCTAAAATGCCACGCGTAAAACTTCCCTCTGGTTTGGGCCGCCGTGCCCTTATTGTGGCCTCATTATCCGATGCCGCCACTCTCGTGACCGACGCGCGTCGTGCCGTGAAAGATGGCGCCGACCTTTTAGAGGTCCGTGCGGACCTCTTTCCTAAAATGCTTCTGAAACCGGAACGACTTCAACGAACATTGAAAAAGCTCCGCCGGGAATCGCTCCGACCGATCTTCCTAACGCTCCGTATGGGGGAAGAGGGCGGGGGGTTGTCCGTCAAATACCGGGAGGTGGATCGCCTGGGCCTTTTTCGCGCGGCGTTGACGGAAGTGGACGGCGTTGATGTTGAATTGGCCGCGGTGGAGATCAATCGCCATGTGGTTTTTGAAGCCCACAAACGAGGTCGTTTTGTGGTCCTCTCCGCACACGATTTCAAACGCACTCCGAGCCAAGCGGTCCTCGCGGGGTTCGTTCGGAAGGCCAAGAAGTTGGGGGGAGACATCCTCAAGGTTGCGGCGAAACCGAAGGGGCGCCAAGACGTGGTTCGCTTAATGGATTTTTGTTCCCGTTCGCTCTTTCGTCGGAAGGCGTTCATCGCCATGGGCCCCCTGGGTCTCGCTTCCCGCCTGGAAGGGTTCCGTCAAGGATCGTGTCTCACCTACGGATACATCCGCCGGCCCCTCGCTCCAGGCCAATGGCCCATTGCTCGGTTGGCCGCCGCCCTCAAACAACCGCCTCTTTCTTAATCCGGGGATTTCGGAGTTTCCGGTTCCAGTTGGAGGGTGGTGTGCGTGATGTGGAATTTGTCCCGCAAAGGGGTGTTGATGGCTTCCAAGAGGGCGCGGGGATCCGAGAGAAATTGGGGTTGAATGGTGAGGTGCGCGGTCAGGGACGAAAGGTGGGAACAAATCCCCCACAGATGAAGGTCCTCCACGCGAACGACGCCAGGAACTCCCCGAATCGCATCTTCCACCTCGTTCAACCGGAGGTGCCGTGGCACACCCTCCAACACGAGGTTCATCCCTTCCCGCAAAAGTCTTCCGGCGTTTAAAAAAATGACGCTGGCAATCCCCAGTCCCACCAGCGGGTCCACCCAGGACCAGCCTGTCCAATAAATCGTCAGCGCTCCCACCACAACCCCCAAACTCGCTAAAGCGTCAGACGCCACGTGAAGGAACGCTCCACGGATATTTAAGTCTTTCTTTGAGAAATCGTGCAGACGCCACGCCACAATCAGGTTCGTGAGAAGGCCGAAACCCCCGATGATGGCCATGGGAACCAAACGGGGTGAGTGTGGGGAGGACAGTCGTCCCAGGGATTCCCAGACGATCCATAAGGCGAGCCCCACCACCAGAAGCCCGTTGGTGAGCGCCGCCAAGACCTCCATTCGGTGGAGGCCATACGTCCGACGGTCCGATGGGGGCCGAGCGGACAACGTCAACGCGAGGAGCGCAAAGAGCAGCGCGGTCAAATCCATGAAAACATGGCCGGCATCGGAAAGCAGGGCCATCGATCCGCTGTAGAGGCCCCCCACAATCTCAGCGACAAAAGTGAGGGAGGTCAGGCCCGCCGCAAAAAGAAGTGGAGGCCGGGATTGTCTTGATCCCGAATGGTGGTGCGTGACGGTCATGGGATCGCTCTCTCGACCCATTCCATCGGGTCCACGCGTACACCCGACACCACCAAAGACCAATGGAGGTGAGGCCCCGTGGCTACCCCTTCCTGCCCCATGAGGCCCAAGAGGCGGCCCGGATGGGCCCATTGACCCACTTTGATGTTGATGGATTGCATATGAAGGTAGTAGGTGTATACCCCTTGCCCATGGTCCAACAGGACCACGTTTCCGAACCCATCCATCCATTCGGCCAAAACCACACGTCCTCGGGCCGGGGCCTCCACCCGGGTGCCGGCGGCGTTCGCTAAATCAACCCCAGAATGGGATCCAGAGGGCGGGCGCGCCCCATAACTTCGCTGGGCTCCAAATACTGAGGAGACCACCCCGGTGGTGGGCTTTAGAAAAGCACCGTCCCATTGTTTTTGAGACGAACCGGGTTCCACGTAAAAAGACGCCAAGCGGTTGGCGTCCGCCGCGACGGTCCCTGACGTGTAAAGGGAATCTTTTTCCGGGTTTAACCGAATGCGACTCACGGGGTAGGTCCCTTTCCGGACGATGAACGGAATTTCAGCTCGAAAACGTTTCCATCCTTTTTTCCCCGTGACAAGGAGGGTGTGCGTCCCAGTCTTTTCCCGGGCGTCGATTCCGAGGCGGGCCCTCCAATGTGTTGGCCCTTCTTTATAAAAGAGGCTTTCCGATTCTCCAACCCGAGCCCGACCGTCCCGAAGAGGGGTATCCGATTGGTAGAGCACCGTCAGCGTACGTCCCGCCGTGACCGTAGACGGTTCCACCGTGAAGGACGAGAGTTCCGTTGTTTGGGCACTGGCCGCGAAGATCAAAAAACCGACCACAGCCTTCATTTTATTTCCCCACGCAGAAACGCGAAAAAATCGCATCCAGGACCTCCTCAGGGGCTCCTTGCCCCGTAAGGTTGTTGAGTGCGCCCAACGTCAGTCGGAGTTCAATGGCCAACGCTTCTTCCGGTACACCCGCGTCCACTCCCGTGAGTGCTCGGGAGAGGGCGTCAATGGCTTCCCGTAAACGTTCTCCTTGTCGGGCGTTTAAAACAATCCCAGGTTCATGGGGTTCTTCGCCTGCCCCAGCAAGACGAAGCGCGGCCCGCCCCAATTCCCTCAAGCCGATGCTGGTTCGGGCCGACACAAGCGAGACGGGTGCCTCTTCCCAGGGCAATCCCCTTCGCCAACGGGATTCCAAGGAAGCCAGGGGAGGGCCTGTCACCCGATCGATCTTATTTAACACGAGGATGGTCGGTCGATCCCCAACGGTCTTGGCCACCTCCCGATCCTCCGACCGCGGTCCGTTCTCTGCATCCACAACAAAGAAAATGAGATTTGCCCCCGCTAAGGCTTGGCGCGCGCGATCCGCGCCCTCTTTCTCCACCCTGTCGTCTGTTTCCCTCAATCCCGCTGTGTCCACCAAGGTAAGGGGAACTCCATCCCAGACCACTGATTCTTCCAACGTATCCCGGGTCGTCCCAGGGACCGCCGCCACGATGGCGCGGTTCTCCTGTAAGAAAGCATTGAAAAGAGAGGATTTGCCAGCGTTCGGACGGCCCACGATCGCCACGCGTACGCCCTCCCGCCAAAGGCGATGGCGTCCCGGTGTTCCCACCAGGGTCTCTAGAGCTTCACGGGTAAATCTTAATTCATCTCGGAGCCCCGCCCGTGAGAGGTCCGGAATCTCGTCTTCCACGAAATCCAGGTGGGCTTCCAGATGGGCGAGAAGATGGAGAAGTTTATCGCGAAGGGGTTGAATCGGTCGGGTAATTTTCCCATGCAGAGCGTCCAACGCCAGCCGTCGTTGCGCGTCGGACCGAGCGGCAATGAGGTCCCCCACGGCCTCCGCTTGGGTTAAATCCATTTTTCCGTTAACAAACGCCCGCCGTGTAAATTCTCCTGGGTCCGCCATCCTTGCCCCGGCGCGAAGACAACTTTCCAAAACCCGCCGCAGCACCTGAGCCCCGCCGTGACAAGAGAATTCCACCACATCTTCACCCGTGTAAGATCGGGGGGCACGGAAAAGACCGACCACAACATCATCCAGAATTTCCGTACCTTCTTTCAGAACACCGTGGTGGAGCGTATGGGAAGGAGAGTTTTTGAGGGAGGGGGGGCCTTGAAACAAGAGGCTGGCCACCTCGATGGCTTGAGTGCCCGAGAGTCGGATCACGCCCAAACCACCGGCTCCCAGAGGCGTCGCGATAGCCGTGATGGTATCGTCGAGAATCAACACGGGAGGAGGGAAAAGAGGATTATTCTTTTTTCTCTTTCGGTTTAACCACCACGTGCCGCGTGGGCCCTTCTCCTTCGGAAGAGGTGGTCACGTCTGGGTGATTCACCAGGGTTTGGTGCACCGCTCGTCGTTGGGCCGGGGACATGGGATCCAGATGAAACACTTTAGCCGTCCGCCGAACTTGAAACGCGGCAAAAAGTGCCTTGTCCACCACCCGGGATTCCTCCGCGGAGGGATACCCGGCAACGCGAAAAGCCACCCAGGGTTTCTCCCGATCTCCCCCAGAGGACACCATGTTGAATAAATATTCAAAGGCTTCCAGAGATCGCCCGCCATTGCCGGCCAATCGTTCTCCCTGGGCGGTTTTAACGTTAACAACCAATCGATGGTTCTCCACCGGTTTAAAGTTCCACGTCAAATCTTCCCATCCCAACAGGTCCTTCCATTGGGCCAACAAGGATTCGGGGGGGATGGCGGGACGGAACGGTCCATTCCCACCAGAAGGGGCCGTCGCCGGTTTCCCCCCCTTAGAGGGGAGGGATTCCCTTCGCGCGGATTTTTTTGGCACTGGGGGTGGAGGGGGGGGGAGGGTTGATTTCAATTTTTGAGGCCGCCGGTTGCGATTGTTTTCGGGGCGATCGTCCTTCCGATCGTCCTGGCGGGTGAGACGCGCCGATTCTTTTGTTTCATGACGGCGATCTTTTTCTTTGGAACGATCCACCTTGCCTTCAAGCTCACGGTCCTCTCTCCGACCTTTCGGACCATTTCGACGAAAATCCCGATCCCCACCCCGTCCGGAACGATCAAACTCATTGCGACTTTCCGACCGATCTTCCCGGTCAAAGCGGCGAACCTTTTCCAGTAAACGGATCTTCACCCGTCGATAACCAAACATACTCAAAAGCCCGCTCGTCCGATCGCCCAGGACTTTCATGTCCACCTGCGATTCGGATAGGCCCAATTTTTTTAACCCCAGGGCCAGTGCCGCGTCTGCCGTTTTCGCTTCCCCCACCCACTCTTTCATTTCGCAACTCCAAGGCCCGATTCTTTGCGCAACAGATAATATTGGATGCCAATGGTGAGCAAACTGTTGGTGAGCCAGTAGATCACCAATCCGGACGGCATTTTAAGGAACACAAACGTGAAAATGATCGGCATCATGTACATGATTTGTTTTTGGGTTGGGTCCATGGAACTCATGGTCATTTTCTGTTGCAAAAACATCCCCCCCCCCATCAAGACCGGCAACACATAGTAAGGATCATGGGCAGAAAGGTCCCGAATCCACCCCATCCATGGGGCGTAGCGAAGTTCAAAGGTGTTCCGTAAAGTTGAAAACAGGGCCCAAAACACCGGCAATTGGATCAACATGGGAACGCATCCTTCCATCCCCATAAATCGCATCCCATGGCGCTGATACAGGGCCAACATTTCACTGTTGAGCCGTCGAGCATCCCCCTTGTAAAGTTCCTGGAGCCGCTTCATTTGGGGTTGAACGGCTTTCATTTTCTGCCCGTGCTTAAAACTCTTTACGGTGAGGGGAATCACCAAGATCTGAATAATGACCGTCAAGAGAATAATGGCCCACCCATAATTTCCCGTCACCTTGTGAAGAATGAAAAGAGCTTGGTGAATCAGTCTTCCAAATGGGGCAAAATAACCAAAATCCACGGAGCGCTCGAGACCAATCCCCATCCCCTTGAGGTCCCGATAAGCTTTCGGTCCGACAAAGAAATTTAAGGTGTCCACGCGGGATTCCCCCGGTTGCAAGTGAACAGGAATCACACGCCGAATAGAGAAGTAGTGTTCTTCCTTTTCAACAAGAACGGTGATTTCCTCTGTCGCTTCAGCAGGGTTTCGAATGAGGGCGCCCAAGAAATAGTGTCCATCCACGGCCCACCATTGATAGGTCCCTGAATGAGTTCCGGGCTTTAATTTGGTGAGTTTCGTCCCGTCAAAAACAATGGCCCGTTGAAATCCTTTCGCTTCACGTCCGTTTTTTCCGTTTTCGTCACCGGCTTCTACCCCGGGGCCCCACCCCAGTTCGTAGGTGGTGGAAAGGGGACCGGTTCCGGTGTTCGTTAATCGATGGGACACTTCGTGCATGTAAGCAGAAGGCGAAACCCGAATGGTTTTCTCAATCGTGAGTCCGTCGGGTCGTTGCCCGTTCAAGACCAGTCGGTCCCCTTCCGCCCGGACCTCAAAAGAAACGTCGGGAAAAGAGGCCAGCGGTTGAACCGCGAATTTTTGTTCGGGGACCAGTGTCAGCCATTGGTCCTTTTCCCGAATTTCCCATTGGGCAACGGCGCCCCCATACCGGTTAATGGAAATTCGGTTGATTCCCATTTCAAAAACCAACACGCTTTCGCGTTTGACGTCACGGGTCACGGGAAGAGGGATGGTCGTGGGGAGGGACGGGGCCGCCGCAGGGGTGGGACCCGAGAGAGAAGGGGCCGCCGATGGAACGGGCGTGTTGCCATGTCCCACGAAGTACTGCCAGGACATCAACACAGCAAAGGAAAGAACGAACGCGAGGATATAGTTTTTTTTCATGAGGAGACCTTTGTCATTAGAGGTACCGGGTCGTAGCCGTTCCCACCCCAGGGGTGGCAACGCGCAAGACGACGAACGGTGAGAAGAAGACCACCCCGAGCGCCATGGCGCTCAAGTGCTTCCCGGGAATATTCCGAGCAGGTGGGCCAGTACCGACAACGGGGTTTCCAAAAGAAACCCGCGGATTGGTACATTCGAACTAAAAAAATGAGAACGTCACGTCCAGGTTGAATGGGCATTGTTTTCAAACCAGTTTCCTGATGGCGTCCAGCACGTCTTCCCGCAGAGTGGCAAAAGCGGGTGGAAATGGGCCGGGTGATTTTGGCGATACAACAAAATCCCACCCCCGCGGCCAAGGTTTGTGGGTCCGAAACACTTCGCGCGTTCGCCGCTTAAACAGGTTTCGTTGAGCCGCTCCTCCACGTCGACGGGCCACCACCACCCCCAATCGGGCGGGCCGCGCCGGGTTGCCTTCACGAAGGTAAGCCCACACGATCAGGCATCGGCCCACACGTCGTCGCCCGGTTCGCTGGGCGCGCTTAAAATCTGGACCGGAGAGGCGTTCGTGTCGCTGAAAAGTGAACGCGCTCACGGACAAATCAGAGCGTTCGGATTTAACACGTGAGCCCGGAGCGTGACACGGGACCCCACCTTTATAAAATGAACCGTCACGTCTCCCGCCCGTTCCACTTCCATCCGCGCCGAAGGCGATACTTTTATTTCCCGCTAGCGAAATTTAAAAATCGCTCGCTTGGATCAGATGGAGAAGCAGGGAACGGGTCGGATGACGTTTACGGGTTTAGTTTCCAACGGCCTTTTTGGCGGCGCCGTTTAATGACTCGCCGCCCGCCGACCGTGGACATCCGCGCGCGAAAACCGATGGTTTTCTTGCGCCGACGTTTATGAGGTTGAAATGTTCGTTTGGTCATGATGAGGCATTCTACTTCGAGGGAGGCACATCTGTCAATTGACAGATGTGTCTGGGGAACAGTAAACTATGCCTATGACTTCCCCCGCCCCCCTTCGAAAGTCCCGAACTATTGCCTTTATTTCTCCCGATCTCTGCACGGGGTGCGAGGCTTGTATTGCGGTCGCACCCCACGAAACCTGTATTGTGAAAGCGTCCACCGATAACACCCTTCCAACGGGCTTGATCGTCTGTGACGTTCAGGCCAACATCTGTACGGGGTGCACCCTCTGCATGAAGATCTGTCCATGGGACGCCATCACCATGGTCCCCCGCCCCACCGCCTGATTCGGGCGGTGGGGCGGATCTCGGCCCCTTCTTTAAACTTCCAATAAACTCCGAAGCATCCAAGCCGTCTTTTCGTGAAGCTGAAGGCGTTGGGTCAGCAGATCCATGGTGGCCTGGTCGCCGGCTTGTTCGGCCGATGGGAACGATCGTCGGGCGGTTTGAATGACCACTTCATGGCTCTCCAACAATTCGCGGATCATGTCCTGGGCTTTAGGAATACCAACGGCTTCTTTAACGGACGTCAACTGCCCGAACTGGACGTAGGATCCAGGGGCGGGTTGCCCCAGGGAACGAATGCGTTCAGCGATCATGTCCACGGCCAGGGCCAATTCGGTGTATTGTTGTTCAAACATGAGGTGCAATGTTTGGAACATGGGTCCCGTCACGTTCCAATGGAAGTTGTGCGTTTTCAAATACAGGGTGTAGCTGTCCGCCAAAAGGACAGAGAGTCCCTTGGCAATATCCACCCGTTGTTCCACGGTGATTGTTTTCAATTGTGTCATAGAAACCTCCTGGTTTGAATAGAGATTCATTGTACCTTCCTGGAAGACCTCTGGCCAGCTCAATCCACCACCGGGTGTCCACCTTCTGAACCAAAGGCATTCTGAACCCCTTTGTTTCTCGGAAGGGCAACGGTTTTGGAACCGGCTCTCGTGACTTCCCTCGATTCTCGCGCTTTGAAAGGGGTTCTGAAATTTGACCCTCGGCGCTGAAACGGGTAAAATCTGGCTCATCGGTTTTTTCTTATTGTCTCAAAATCAACTGTTTTCAGGAGATCTCTGTGACGTCTTATTCCCGTGTGGTGGTGGCCTATTCTGGAGGGTTGGATACCTCGGTGATGTTGCGCTGGATTAAAGAGCGTTACCGTTGCGAGGTGATTGCCGCTTGTGTGGATGTGGGACAAGCTGAAAATTACCCCCAATTGAAAGCTCGCGCGCTGGCCACTGGGGCATCGAAAGCCTATGTGATCGACGCGCGAAAAGAATTTGTGACGGACTTTGTTTGGCCCACGTTAAAAGCCCACGCTCTTTATGAAGGTCGTTATCTCTTGGGAACGTCTATCGCTCGGCCCATCATTGCCGAAAAAGTCGCGGAAATCGCACGCAAGGAGAAGGCCGACGCCGTGTCCCATGGATCCACGGGGAAGGGCAATGACCAAGTGAGATTTGAATTGACTTTTAAGGCTGTGGCCCCGAACCTGGGGATATTGGCTCCCTGGAGGGAGTGGGAGTTTAAGGGACGCGAAGATGAGATCCAATACGCGCTCAAACACAAAATTCCGGTCACGGTCACCAAGAAGAAACCGTATTCTTCCGATGCGAATTTGTGGCATATTTCTTATGAGGGCGGAGTTCTCGAAGATCCAAACCAGCCCTACAAAGAGGACATGTTTGAGCTGACGGTTTCACCCGAAAAAGCACCGACCCGACCCGAATTCGTCACCATTCGTTTTGAAGAAGGAATTCCCGTTGCGGTCAACGGGAAAAAACTTGGTCCTGTGGCGTTAGTGGAAACCTTGAACAAAATCGCTGGCCGAAACGGGGTGGGGCGAATCGATATCGTCGAAAATCGACTGGTTGGTATGAAGTCCCGCGGGGTTTATGAAGCCCCGGCCGCAACACTTCTTTATGAAGCCCATCGAGAGTTGGAGTCGTTGGTCTTGGACAGGGAAACCGCCCACGCGAAAGAGCTGATTGGGCCCCGCTACGCGGAACTGGTGTACTTTGGCCAGTGGCACTCCCCCTTGCGTCGTGCGCTGGATGCCTTTGTGAATGAAACACAAAAAGTGGTAACGGGCGAGGTCCGCCTAAAACTTTATAAGGGCAACATCATTGTTCAGGGGCGCACCTCGCCCTTTTCTCTCTACTCCCAGAAATTAGCAAGCTTTGAAGCCGAGGACATTTACAATCAAAAAGACGCGGAAGGATTTATAAATCTCTTTGGGTTACCCATCAAAGTGGCGGCCTTGCTTCGTCAGGGCCGCTCCTGATCGTTTTCCCGTGAAAAAAAAGACACTCGTTCCTGCCGCGTTTGTTGCGTCGATCGGGTTCGATGGCCCACTGGCGCACTACGATCTCACCGCCTCCATCGCCCATGTGGAGATGCTCACGCGGCAACGGATACTTTCCCGGTCGGAAGGGTCCAAAATTCGAGGGGGACTCCAACGCTTGGTCGCGCGAGTGGCGAGCGGGGCACGGCTTGTTGATGCGGAAGATGTTCACTTTGCCATTGAGAAAAGTCTTTACAAAGAAATTGGTCCCTTGGCGGGGAAGATGCATACGGCTCGGTCCCGTAACGACCAAACGGTCACAGCCCTTCGGCTTTACCTTCGGGATCGTGTGGACGGGATTCAGGAAAAACTGGTTTCGCTTGGCAAAGCTTTCCTTCATCAATCGGAGGCGAACATCGCTGTGGTTATGCCCGGCTACACCCATTTACAGCCGGGCCAACCCATCCTGGTGGCCCACCACCTCTTGGCCTACGGGTGGATGTTTCAACGCGACCGTGAGCGCCTGGCGGATGTTCGTCGACGTGTCAATCAACTCCCTTTAGGCGCCGCCGCGTTGGCGGGGACGACGTTTCCCATTGATCGTCAATGGGTGGCGAAACGGTTGGGTTTTGAAGGCGTCATGGAAAACTCCATGGACGCGGTCAGCGATCGGGATTTCCTCGTGGAGTTCGTGGCCGCGGCTTCCCTGATAATGGCCCACCTTTCTCGGTTGGCCGAAGAATTGATCCTATGGACCAATCCCTCTTTTGGATTTGTGCACTTGGCCGACGAATTTACCACGGGATCTTCCATCATGCCGCAAAAGCGTAATCCCGATATGGCGGAACTCCTCCGAGGGAAAACAGGGCGCGTTTTTGGGGACCTCACGGCTCTTTTGACTCTCATAAAAGGAACACCGTTGGCCTACAACCGAGATTTCCAGGAAGACAAACCACCTGTTTTTGATGCGGTGGAAACAGTGAACGCCTGTTTGGATGTCACTGTCCCCATGATTCGCACCATGAAAATAAACCCCCAAAAAACCCGCGAGGCGTGCCGTTGGGGGTTTTTGCTGGCGACGGATGTGGCGGACGGTTTAGCCCGTCGGGGAATGCCGTTCCGGGAAGCCCATGGGGTGGTCGCCAAAGCGGTTCGCTACGCCGGGGATCGGAATGTTTTCCTGGAGGATGTTCCGCTCGATTTCTGGAAAAAGGAAACGCCTCTAGCGGGGGCCTGGATTCACGACACACTTTCCTTGGATAAAGCCGTGTCGGCCCGGGCTTCCTTTGGAGGAACCGCTCCGGTGGAAGTCCGACGCCAGGCGGCGGCGTTTCGCCGACGTCTGGAATCTTAATCATGCGACGATTCCTTTTTTGTTTCCTGATTTTTGGGGCGATGGTCCGTGCCCAAGAACCCGATAGAATCTTAACGCTGGAACAGGCGGTTCAGACCGGACTTCAAAACAGCCAGGCTCTTCTTTCCGCTCGGGATGATGTGCGCATCGCGCAGCAGCGAATTGTTGAAGCGCGATCGTTGTACTTTCCCACCTTGGCCTTCAACATGAACGCGTCACGGTATCGCGCGAACGATTACGTGGCCTTGCCGGGCGACTTCGGATCCACTGTGTTAACGAAATCCGATGAGCCGGATAATTTCTACGCCACTCGCGTGTCCCTCCGCCAGACCATTTACAACGGAGGAAGGAACCGTTCCAATCTGCAGTCCGCCGAAGCGGCCCTGGCTCAAGCCCGCATTCAAGAAGAAACCATTCGCGGGGAAGTCACGGTCAATACCGTCAGGGCTTTTTTTGACGTTCTGTTGGCGCAAAAGCGATTGGATCTTGTGGAGGCCGCTCAACGGGACATTGGCCGGTGGACGAAGGCCGCGCGATCAAGGGACGTGTTGGAGAGGGCGACTCTCAACGTTCTTTCCGCTCAGTTGCGTCGCGAACAAGCGACACGCCACAGAGATCTCGATCGGTCGTCCCTGGCGTTTTTAAGTGCCATGGGGTTGGAGCTCTACACGCAGGTGGAACTGAGGGGATCTCTGGAAACATTTCCTGTTCAAGAACCATTGCCCAAACTGTTGGCCCGGGCCCAGGAGGCGCGTCTGGAAATTCGGGGGACAGAATATCAACGGGAAATTGATCGATTGGCCGTGAGTCTTTCGGAGGCTCAACGAAACCCCGTGGTTGTTTTTGGGGCGGCCTACGAGCTGAACAACGCTGTTTTTCCGTTGGACCGAGCTTTTTGGAACGCGACCTTAAATGTAAACTTACCCATCTTCGATGGATTTTCCAGTCGGGCTCGGATCCGCCAGACCCGTTTGATCGCCAACCAAAATCGCATTGCCCGGGCGGCGGTTGCTGACCGGGTCCGGCGTGAGGTAAGGGAAAGTTATGGAGACGTGGCGTTCTGGGAAACGGAAATGGAAAACCGCCGAAACGACTTGGTGAGCGTGCGGGACGCCGTTGAGGGGGTTTTCAAACGGCAAGGAAACGTTGTGGAACAGGCTCCCTTGCGAGCCGAGTTGCTCGGTGTGGAGCAGTTGTATTGGGAATCGGTGCACGGCCACCGTGTGGCCCGGGCCCACCTGGAGAAGGCCGTGGGTCTCCCCCAATTGCCGTGATCCGGCGAATCGTTTTAATGGCGATTTTTTCCGGTCTTCTGGTGGTGCCGGGGCGAACGGAATCCGTGCCGCCATCAACGGTGGCGGATGTTGTCACGAACTCCCTCTGGCTGAAACTTCGATCGCTTCCCGTGGGGGAAAGGCCTCGCGTGGGATTGGTCCTTTCCGGGGGCGGAGCCCGGGGGTTGGCGCACATCGGGGTTTTGAAAGTGTTCGAACGGGAAGGCGTTCCTGTGGATCTCGTGGTGGGGACGAGCGTGGGGGCCATTGTGGGGGCCCTCTACGCGGGAGGGGTCCCCGCCTCGGAGATCGAAGGGATGGCCGCGGAAGTGGGTTGGGACCAATTGACGGATCTTTCTTCCGCGCGGGTGGTGCGGTTGTTGGTTTCCGAACGTCTTCTCTCCACAAAGAAAATGGAAAAGTATCTTCAAGACAGAATTGGAAACATTCAGTTCGCCGATTTGCAGAAAGAGTTTGCGTGTCTGGCCACGGACATTCGGACGGGGGAGGGGATCGTTCTGCGGGAAGGGAGCGTCGCGCTAGCGGCCCGAGCCAGCGCCACCATGCCGGGAATTTTCGAACCGGTCCCGTTTCGTCATCGCCTCCTGATTGACGGGGGTGTCGTTGACAATGTCCCAACGGAAGTCGCGCGTCGGTTGGGCGCGGAACTCTTGATCTGTCTTTACGTTCCCGCGGATTTTAGTCGTCACAGCGTGACCAACGTGCTCACTATGATGACTCAGGCCCTTTACATTCAGGGGCAAGTGATCAGCGAAGATCAGATCAAGCGGGCAGATTTTGTGATCACCCCGAATGTGTCGGAAATTTCTGCCTTGGAGTTATGGCGCTCTAAAGAGTGTATGGAAGCCGGTCAACGGGCGGCGGAGATCGCCTGGCCAGAGTTAAAGCGGTTTTTAGCGGAAAAGTTCTTGGAAAAACACCTCGCCCTAAAAACAGTTGGGGTTTCTCCCGTGAAGAAATAATATGAACGGGACCTGGCGAGGGGGGGGCCTTGTGATGGGGATATTCCTTGGGATGGGGTGGGGCGTTGATGCCGCGCCCTTGTCTCGTCGCGCGAAGGAGGAATTCTCTCAGCGGGCGGAGGTCCTTTTCAAGGCCGGACGTTTTGAAGAAGCGCGCGATCAATGGATAGCGGCTCTGGCGGGAGGCCCCACGCGAGCGGAGGTTCGACGCTGGCGTCCGAAAGTGGGCCGGACCTACGAAGCCGAAGGCAATTACGAAAAAGCGCTGACCGCCTTTCAAGAGGCCTATGACGCGGATCCCAAAAACGTGGACCGTTTGGTGGACCTGGCTCGACTCTATGATGCGGTGGAAATCGATGATCAAGCTCTGCGTCATTACACGTTGGCCCATCGGCGCGATCGTTCGCGGCGCGACGTCACGTTCGCTCTGGCTAAACTGCATTGGGAGTTGGGCCATTTGGGGGAAGCCCGCAAGCTGGCGGAGGTCGCCGTGAAGGCGGAGCCGCGGGATTATTCTGCCCAAGAACTTTTAGCGAACATTGAAGAATCCCAAGGTTTATTGGCCGACGCGGGGCGCCGATGGGAAACCGTGGTGTCTCTGAACCCCTCTGCGGAAAGGTATATGATCTTGGGGCGATTGTGGGCCCGTCAAGACGCCTACGAGCAGGCGGCCATTGCGTTTTCTCAAGCGGAACAGATGGGGGACACGGGGCCCGCGCCCACTTTTGAGCGGGCCGTTCTCGCGGAGCGGAAGGGCGATCGAAAAGGGGCCACGCAGCTTTTGGAAAAAGCCACACGCCAGGGACCGGAATATTTTCCGCCGGATTTTTGGATGGTTCTGATGGCGTTGGAGGAAGGGAACACGGTGAGCGCGCGGCGCGCTCTCGCCTCTCTCCAGGCCACGGATCCCGGCACGACGCGATGGAAAACGATTCTAGAAACGGCGATCGCTGCACGGCTCGCTGGAGGAACACCGTGACCGAACGAGCTTACGACACGTATCATTACAAGGGGAAATCCTTGCAGGTCGAAGGGGTAAAACTGGCCGATTTGGCTCGTCAATTTGGCACCCCGCTTTATGTCTATTCGGGAACAAAAATCCTTTCGCAATTTAATTCTTTTGATCAGGCTTTTGCTCCTCATCCCCACACGATTTGCTACGCCATGAAAGCCAACGGGAATCTCGCGGTTCTCCGCCTTCTGGCGCGGGCGGGGGCGGGCGCGGACATTGTATCGGGGGGGGAACTCTATCGAGCGATGAAGGCCGGTGTTCCTCCCTCGCGGATTGTTTTTTCTGGGGTCGGGAAAACGGAAAATGAAATGTTGGCGGCCCTCAAGGCGGGGATCCTGATGTTCAACGTGGAGTCTTCGGAGGAAATGGAGGCCTTGGCCCGCACGGCCCGGCGTTTTGGGAAGCCCGCGCCCCTTTCCCTGCGCGTCAACCCCAACGTTGCGGTGAACACCCACCGCCACATCACAACGGGGAAAGCCGAAAACAAATTTGGGGTCATGATGGCCCAAGCGGAAATGCTGTACCGTCGTGCGGCGAAAAACCCTTGGCTTCGGGTCACCGGATTACAGGCCCATATCGGGTCCCAACTCTTGGACGTCCGGCCCTATCGGGAGACACTCGTCAAATTGCTTCAGCTCGTGGACCGGTTGGAAAAGGCCGGTATCTCTTTGCACGTCCTGGATGTGGGGGGGGGGCTCGGCGTCGTTTACAAAGATGAGAAAGCTCCCCGCCCCGCCCAATTGGCGGAACAATTGCTTCCTCTTTTGAAAGGCCGAAGAATGCGGCTCTTTTTTGAGCCCGGAAGGTTTCTTGTGGCGGAAGCCGGGTGCTTGCTTACGAAAGTTTTGTACCGCAAGGAGCCTGGCCATAAGAATTTTGTAATAGTGGACGCGGCCATGAATGACTTGTCCCGGCCCGCGCTCTACGACGCGCATCACGCTCTCTGGCCTTTGCGCCAAGCCAAGCCCGGATCCTATGTGGCCGATGTGGTGGGGCCCATCTGCGAATCCGGGGATTATTTGGCCAAGGGGCGTTTGGTTCCGCGCCCCCATCCCGGCGACGTGTGGGCTGTGATGGCGGCGGGGGCCTACGGTTTCTCCATGAGTTCCCAGTACAACGCTCGTCCTCGCGCGGCCGAAGTCTTGGTCCTTGGGAAAAAATATTGGTTGGTACGCGAACGGGAAACTCCCGCAGATTTGGTTCGGGGAGAAAAAATTCCAGAGGCGCTTAAATGAAAAAGCTTGCGTTCACAAAAATGGAAGGGACAGGAAACGATTTTGTGTTGCTGGACGCTGTCCGGCACCCGGTTCGGGTGACCGCGGCTTTGGCGCGCCGTCTTTGCGACCGTCGGTTCGGGGTCGGAGCGGATCAGGTGTTGGTGTTGGCTCCCTCCCGAGAGGCTGACTTTAAAATGTTGATTTTTAACGCGGACGGATCCCAGGTGGAGATGTGTGGAAACGGTATTCGATGTTTGGCCCGCTACGCGTTTGAAAGAGGACACACCCGGAAACGGAAACTGAATGTGGAAACCTTGGCCGGTATCCGCCAAACCGTTTTGGTGCGCCAGAACGTTCGGGTGGATATGGGGGCACCCCTTTTAGACGCGGCGCTCATCCCGACCCGAGCGAAGGGTCGGGTGATCGATCATCCCTTTTCTCTCGTGACCGTTCCTGCGCGAGGGACGAAAAAGGAAAAAGTGAGTTTGGAGATGACGTGTGTTTCGATGGGGAATCCCCACGCGGTGGTTTTTGTGGAGGACGTAGACGGGGTTCCTCTGGCGGAGTGGGGGGCGGCGATGGAACAGAATCCCTTTTTCCCACGGCGGACCAATGTGGAATTTGTGCAAGTGACGGACCCCGACAACGCTCGGGTTCGCGTCTGGGAGCGTGGAAGTGGGGCGACACTGGCTTGTGGTACGGGCGCCTGCGCGGTGGGTGTGGCGGGTGTGTTGACGGGCCGTTTTCACCGCAAAGTCACCTTGTCTTTGCCGGGAGGACCCCTCACGGTGGAATGGAACGCCGATAACCGGGTTTATCTCACCGGACCAGCGACTTTTGTTTTTGATGGAATGTTTGAAATCTAAGGAGCGATTATGTTTGAAGGTTCCGCGGTAGCGCTGGTCACGCCGTTCTTGAACGGTACCATTGATGAAAAGAAACTGGAGCAATTGGTCGAGTTCCAAATCGAAGGGGGAACCTCCACCCTGGTCCCCTGCGGGACAACCGGAGAATCCGCCACACTGACCCACGCGGAGCATGGACGGGTCATTGAGCTGGTGATCAAATTTGCACGCAAGCGGGCTAAAATTTTGGCTGGTGCCGGATCCAACTCCACTTCGGAAGCGGTGGCTCTCACCCGTTGGGCGAAAGAGGCTGGGGCCGACGGCGCCCTGCACATTACCCCCTACTACAACAAACCCACCCCGCGGGGGTTGGTGGAACATTTTCGTGCGGTGGCCCGGGCGGCGGATCTTCCCATCGTTCTCTACAACGTTCCCGGTCGGACGGGCGTCAATATGCTTCCTGCCACGGTCATTGAGTTGGCTCGATCGGAAAAAAATATTGTGGGCATCAAAGAAGCTTCGGGCAGTTTGGACCAGGCCACAGAAATTGCCGGGGCTCTGGGGGATTCGTTTGAACTCATTTCGGGGGACGATTCTCTCATCCTTCCGCTGATGAGCGTGGGGGGAAAAGGCGTCATCTCGGTGGTGGCCAACATTGTGCCCAAAGACGTTTCCTCTTTGTGCGCTGCTGGCTTGCGAGGCGATTGGGGGGAAGCCCGCCGCTTGCATCACAAACTGTTTCCCTTAGTCAAAGCCATGTTTATTGAAACCAGCCCTATCCCGGTCAAAACGGCCATGGGATGGTTGGACCTTTGTTCTCCCGATCTCCGGCTCCCGCTTGTTCCCCTGGAAAAATCCAGCGAAGAAAAACTTGAAAGGGCTCTCCGCGACTACGGTCTTGTTTCCACGCGTCGGAAACATCCGGTCTGCTGACATGGTTTCCATTAAAATAGGGGTCATCGGGGCTGGTGGGCGAATGGGCCGGGCCATCGCGGACCTCGTTCACCAGGACCCAGCGGTAACCTTGGCGGGCCTGATCGAAGCTCCCGGGAGCCCCTCGCTGGGGGAAGAACGTTATGGTCTTCGGGTGACGGATCAGCTGGCCACGTCGTTACGGGACGTGAACGTTCTCATTGATTTCACCTCCCCTTCCGCCAGTTTGGCCCACGCGGTCCTGGCCGCGGAGGGGAATGTTTCCTTCGTTTTAGGAACGACGGGTCTTGATGAGGCGGGGCGAAAAAATCTTTCGGAAGTGTCAAAGCGGATTCCCATTGTTTTCTCTCCCAATATGAGTCTTTCGGCGAACGTGTTGTTTGATGTGGCCGAGCGCGTGTCGGCCCTTCTCCCCGACTATGACGCGGAGGTAATCGAAATCCATCACAACGTCAAAAAGGATTCTCCCTCCGGAACCGCACAGCGGTTGGCGGAAGCGGTTCAACGGGGCCGGACATCCGGCCGCTTTGTTTACGGCCGTCATGGACTGGTGGGTGAACGAACGAAAGAGGAAATTGGGGTTCACGCCGTTCGCGGTGGTGACGTGGTGGGCGACCACACGGTGCTCTATCTTGGAAACGGGGAGCGTGTGGAATTGGTTCATCGGGTGACGTCCCGCACCGCTTTTGCATCCGGGGCTGTGGCAGCCGCCAAATGGGTGGTGGGGAAGCCGTCCGGACTTTACGATATGCGAGATGTGTTGGGGTTAAAAAAAGGGTGAAAACCCTAAAGAAATGTTTCGCCCGTTTTGAAACGGAAGGGATTGTTCGTTGGGGTCTTGTTGCGGGACTCTTGGTCGAAGAAATCCTTCCCAATCCCTTTGGCGCGTATTCCCCCACGGGATTGATTTGGCCGCTTAAAAAAGTTCGCCTTCTCGCCCCCGTGCTCCCCAGCAAGATCGTTGCTGTGGGCGTGAATTACGCCGATCACGCGAAAGAATTCGGCAAAGCGCCTCCCCCCATTCCACTTTTGTTTTTGAAACCTCCCAGTGCCGTGATTGGTCCGGGGGACGTCATTGAAAAGCCTGCGGTGTCCCATCAGGTGGATTTTGAAGGAGAGATCGCGGTCGTGATCGGTCGGCGCGCCCGAAACATTTCGCGCGCCGCCGCGGAAAAATATATTTTAGGGTACACGCTCATGAATGACGTGACCGCCCGGGATTTGCAGCGGACGGACGGTCAATGGTCCCGGGCCAAAGGGTTTGACACTTTTGCCCCGCTCGGTCCCTGGGTGATGTGTGGAATTCCATCCCGAAAGATAACCCTCCAGACCTATGTGAACGGTCGCCGTCGCCAATCGTCGAGTACCCAACAGTTGGTTTTCGATATTCCCACGCTTGTCTCACACATCAGTCACGTGATGACGTTAGAACCCGGTGACATTATTTCAACGGGGACTCCCGCGGGGGTGGGTCCCCTCCAGTCCGGTGACAGGGTCGAAATTCGGAGTCCCGAGATCGGCCGTCTGATCAACACCGTGGGAAACCGAAAGTGATCCGGAGGGCCGGCCGCGCGCTTCTGGATCTGTGGGAAGATGATTCTGCGAAGGAAGAAATGGTCTATGACCCCGTCCAGGCCGCGGCGGTTGTCGTGGGATGTCTTGTGGCGATGGGAACCCTTTTCTGGATCCTGTGGGCCCTTCTGGTGTTCGAGGGAGGCCTTTTCACTAAAATCGGCCCCTTCTTTCAAGTGGTCTTGACCTCCAAGACCCTAAGCGATTACGGTTACCAAGGATCCCCCCAAGCGATGGGTCTCTTCAAAGGCTGGCCCGTCAACCTCCTAGCGCTCCTCCTGTCCCTCTCCCTAATTTTCAGCATCCGCTATACCCTAAAAAAGTAGGGGACGTTCTCAACTAATGATTCTGCTGCAAAACCCCCCTGCTTTGCGAGGAGAATGTAAAAAGTTTTTAATTTTAGGTCTCCAATATCTTCAAGAGATGGATTTCTTCATTTCTGATCTTCCAACGACTCTTTTTATGCCCCCTGTGCACACTGTTGGAGCCCTGGAAGGTGTTGCCTTTCCCAGGCGATTCGGCGCAACCATCGTTTCACGTTGCACGCGGCCCCGATAAAATAATTCTGTAGGCGCACTTTCGATAATCCCCGATAGCGCGCACGGCGGGCTCCGTGCCCGCGGACCAATTCACTTTGTGTCCCTTCAATCGCCGAGCGTCGCTTCATCTTTTCCCGAAACGCATCCGTTTTCATCTCCCGACGACGGGCCTGCAGGTGCATAGGATGTGGCCCCACTCGAATCGTCCGATGGTTTTGTCCAGTGCTTAAACATTTCGCGCGCGCAGGGCAGGCCTGGCATCGCCAGCTCCATTCAAACCGATATTCCACTATCCCATTCCATCGATCCTCAATCCGGCTACATTGTGTGCTGGCCTGGCCCGCAGGGCAAAGAGCTTCTCTCCCATCGATATCAACAATAAAGTCGCTGACACGAAACTCGGCCTCTTTTCCCGCACGCGCCGAAATCGCGGGCCCGATCAGTTCTCGATTTTCCGCCGCCGCGATCGCTAACTCCTTGCCAGAGATATAGGCTCCATCCACATACAGTTCACCCGGTTTCTCCATCCCCATCTGCCCCTGCTCTTCCATCGTTTCGGCCATGCCCGCCTCGTCGCTCCCCAGTGCCGTCTGGGTCACAATCGAGGTGATAAAGTTTGCCGTCGGCTCACCGGGTGCGACAGGTTTTTCGCTCACTGTTTCGGCTGCCTGCATCAGGTATCCAACCCATCCCCGTTTGCCTTGCTGTTTCGTTCGATACTGTGCCTCTGGATCATGCGGGTTCTGTATCTGACCAGATCCCGTCCGCTCCGCCAAAACCTCGTTCTCCTCCACGCGGAACTGCTCTTGAAAGACGCGCCGAAGAATCAAACACTTCGGCCCCTGTTAACGCTTTAGCTCAATGACCTCTCCTTGAGCTTCAAAATCCATAATTCGATTTCGCCAACATGAATTTGTGCGCAATCCTGTTTTTCTTTGGTATGCATAAACAAGATAGGAAGTGCCAATTTCGAAATGAACGCCGCACATTGCCCCGTCTTTTTTAGTCGCAATTTCAACAGTCTGAGATAATGTCCCTTTTATCGTCTCTTGAATATCAAAAGTGTAGCGGACATCATCATGAATATCGAACCAAAATCTCTTCCCTTCCAATGTGGTGGTGGAAATATCGGGAGTGGGGGACGCTGTGGACTTGACTACACCAACAAACACGACCGCAGCACTGGATAGCCCCTGTTCAATTGACGGTATTCCAGCGCATGAACAGGCAATGCTCACCACATGAGAACAGGTGACCAACATCAACGGGATAAGAATATTTTTCATAATGCCCACAACCCAAGCTCACCGGCGCGGGCCATTCATAACCGCGTCCGGTGGAGCGCCTTGTTGGGCCATGGGTCTATTTGAATTTGTCCGCGTAGGTATCTAAAAGATTCCGAATCATCTTCTGGTAATGGGTGTGGCGTTGTCTTGCCGTATGTTTGAAGAATTCGACGCTGGAGCGGCTTAAAAACATTGTGACTTTAACATTGTCTTCTTTAAAAACTAGATCTTCAGGAGGGGGGAGAAAATCCCTAACCACACGCGCCTGAATGGTTTCATTCGTGTATTTTGTTTTCTGTTTCATAGATCGTCCTCCCCTTCCTCCAATAACCGGCTCCGATAATCCGGACAATATCTTTCCGATAAGTAAAGCGGACGGTTAAAACACCTGTTCCTGCTTTGCCGAAGCAATAAAATCTTCTTTCAGAATCGCTATGCGCCAAATCGTTGGAGATGACACGAATGGGGTCGGCAAAGGCGTGTTGGGCCAAACTGAAGGAAACGCCATGCTTTTTTTGGTTCTCAGTGTCTTTTGTTTCGTCCCATTCAAAGTGAAGCATGTCCCTCTCGAAAAGCCATATTAACTACCTTATAAAAATACATACATTAATATTCTATGTCAAGTCCGTGCCCAACGTTAGAATTCAACGGCGTTGCCCGGAGGGCAACGTCCGCTGGAATGACTGGTTGGGGGATTTGATTATTTCGAAAGCGATGTTCATCGCTTCGAAGCGATCGGAAAATTCAATGCCTTCCTCGTGGAGCTTATCCATTAGGATCTGATGATACTTGGACCTCAGGGCATTGATTTCTTCTTTTGCAATGTGCTCATGTTCAGGAACCTGATTTTCCGTTAAAACCAGATCCGTGTAAACTTGGGCGATTTCAAGCAGGGTCATAATTCCTCATTAGCGATCCGAAAAGCGATTCGTGTCGCATGCTCTCTATCTTTGAATTTGATTCCTTGGGTCTTGAGCATCTCGATGAACTTCCAATGGGCCTCGGCCCGTTTCTCATCGAGGACCTGGAGTTTATTCCGGTCGCTGGTTTTTTCTATCAATTCAATCAGATCGATGTAATCTCGTGCCGCACGAAACAGATTTTCTTTCATGGGTCAGTTGTCTCCAAACAAACTGGGTTACGATGATTTTACCATTTCGTTTTTAAGCCCAACGAGTCTGTAGAAAAACTCTCTTTACATACGCCCACCCTTGTCGTGGGGCTCATCTTTTGGTGGGAGCCAACACCCCTCTCATGCCGGTCCGGGTAAATCCGTCGGAACTTCTGCGATCTCGCGCCCCCCGGCCCCACAGAACCTAGCCTACCTCCCGTTCAGCATAATTTCCAGTCCATCTTTCCATCTAATTTCATATTTTCTTGTGGATACCGGGGATAAAGTTTTCCCTACCCCGCCATCGCCCTCAGTCCGCTCGGCACCATCGCCGTTGTCCACCCGTAGCGGAAGATCTTCAGAAGATTGTGCACCGTCGTGTATAACTTCCACTGGATGTTCACCTTTTCCTTTCCCCTCAAGGTAAACCGGTCCAATCCCAACGCGTGCCGAATATTCCCAAACACAGGCTCGATCATTCCCATCCGGCGACTGTAAATAAAGCGCCCCAACG
>JAEURZ010000003.1 GCA_016788905.1 Elusimicrobiota bacterium | reverse complement strand
CGTCGATAAAATGGATTGTTCGCACAATCATTTTACCACGAACGGGGGATTCCCTTATTTTTCCCCGGACAGGTGTGTTTTAGCGCGGTTTTTAGGGGCAGGGAGATGGGGCAACACGTATTGGAAAGGTTTTATCAATGACGGAGAACCACGGACCCCGTGGCGTTACAGGGGGTGGGTATTTAAAAAAATCACCTCACCAAACGTGCCCCGTATTCCCGAGATACACGCCCGGCGAATAGAGAGAAAAAGCTGTTAGGCGGCACACTCTCCCACGCCGATGTCGGGTTTGAAATCGGCGTTTTCCCCCCAATCGAAATAGAGGGTAGGATTCTGGTCGTAGGGGGGCAAGGTGGTGAATTCCTGAACCAACTCTTTGATTCGGCCTTTCCCCACCCGCTCCAACCAGGCGTCAAATTTCTCTTCGCCCTGACGATCGGCTTTAAAAGTCCCGATCACTTTTTTAACAGCGTCGGGAACGCGCCGTGCGGGGAGAGCGGCCACCACCTGACCAAACCGGGCTTCCCCCTCTTTCGTGGACCCGCCCGCCAGCATCATGTAATAGGGAACGGGACGATCACCCACCTTTCGATAAGTGCCGTAGAACCCCAAAGTCCCAATATGGTGCTGACCACAACTGTTGGTGCACCCGGAAATCTTGATGTGGATGCCTTCCATGTCGATGTCATCCGAAAGCCCGTTTGTAAAAAGCCCCCCCAATGCCTTGGAGAGTTCGCGGGATTTGGTCACGGCGATCTGGCAGGTGTCCGCGCCGGGACAACGGGTAATATCGGAGAATCGTCCCCCACCCGCGGTGCCGAGCCCCGCCTTTACCAACGCGTTGAACAGCGCCGGAAGGTCCTCATTTCGAACCCAGCACAGCACAAAGTTTTGCTCAATGGTGGTCCGCAAACGGCCCCCATTAAGACGTCGAGAAATGTTGGCCAAAGAGCGCATCTGCTCCACCGTGATGTCCCCTAAAGGGAGAACCACCGTGGCCCAGCTGTAGCCCGCCTGACGCTGGGCAGACACGTTCGTGGCCTTCCACCGGTCAAACCCGGCCACCGGGGTTTCCGTTGAGACGGGTTCCGGGAGGACAGGAGCGACCTCTTCTGTTAAAGGAATCGACCAATCCACGGTTCCGGCTGAAGTGGAAATGACCGCCCGCCGTTCCGCTTCAAACCGTTTCCGAAACTCATCGGGTCCCCATTTTTTTACTAAAAACTTAATGCGCGCGTGAAGTTTATCGGTGCGATCACCAAACCGATCGAAAAGGTGGATCACCGCTTCGATCGTCGGGAGGAGCAGGTCCGCCGGAGTAAAATCTTCCAAACGAATGGCCACCTGGGGTGTGGCGCCCAACCCACCGCCCACATAGGTCCGAAACCCGCGCACCCCATCCCGAATTTCAGCCACAAACCCGATGTCGTGGATGGGCGTCAACGCGTAATCGATCGGTGTGCTTTCAAAAGCAATCTTGAATTTACGGGGAAGGTTTTGACTGAGAGGATTTCTGAGAAAAAACTTAAACGCCGCGTCCGCGTAAGGCGCCACATCGAAAACCTCTTGGGGATGAACACCGGTGTAAGGATTGGCGGTAATATTCCGAACGGTGTTGCCACACCCTTCCCGGGGGGTGAGACCCGCTTCCGCCAACCGTCGCATAATCTTCGGGGTATCTTCCAGGGGAACCATGTGAATTTGGAGATTTTGCCGGGTCGTAAAATGGCCCACCCGGGAGGGGGCGTAGGTCTCCGTCACATCGGCCATGGCCTCCAACTGTTCCGGCGTCATTTTCCCAAACGGGACTTTGATGCGAACCATCTGCTTGTCCACCTGGTTACGAATGCCGTAAATCCCATTGTTCAGGCGGAACCGCCGAAAATCGTCCATGTCCATTTTCCCGGCCTTGAGGGCACGAATATTTTCTTCCGCCTGGCGAATTTCTTTCTCCACATAATCCGGAAGAGGAACAGCGTGATTCTTTTGAGTGGGGGACATCGTTGACTCCTTAAGAATGACAATGGTCTCTTCCGTAAAAGGGACGGTTTCTTCATCCCGGACCCACGAACGGGCCTCAACAAATTTTCCTTTATTCACGGAGAGAATAACGTTGGACCAGCCGGCCAACAACGGTTGAGACGAGTCGGTGGCGCTCGGGCGAGCGGGATGATCGGGGTGCGTGTGCAACACCCCCACCACATCCAACCCCTCCTTCTCGGCATCCAAAACCACCCGGTTAAACGCCGCCGGGTCCATCACAAATTCAAACTCGCCCTGGGTTTCCGCCCGATGGCCCAGCGTGTCCCGAGCCGTTTCCAAGACGTCCGACCAGGCGCTGCCCTTTTCCCGGAGAAGATTGGTCAACGGGACAAACCGTTCCACCCGTCGAACATCTCCCGTATAAAAATTGCCGATCAACACCCCGCACCCCTCGTAGGGGTAACACGCTTCCGCCCAAACCCGCAGAGCCTCGGGGACGTTGACTTTCCACGCCAGGGTCACAGGTCGTGATCCTTCATGTAGTCTTCGAAATTGTCCAAGAGATCACCCCAATAGCGTGTGTGCAAGTAACGTTCCCCCGAATCCGGGAGGACCGTCACCACCACCCCCTCCGTCAGGCCACTGGCCACTTCAAAAACACCATGCAGAGCCGCCCCACAGGAATAGCCCACCAAAATGCCCTCTTCCCGGGCCATGCGGCAACACATTTCGTAGGCGTCCTCTGTAAAAACAGATATCTTTCGATCGTGAACGCGGGGATCGTATATTCCAGGGACAATGGAGGTCTCCATATGCTTCAACCCTTCCAAACCGTGTAGCGGTGTCGCGGGTTCCACCGCAATGATTTCAACACACGGGTTCAATTCTTTCAAGCGGCGCCCTGTCCCCATTAACGTTCCGCTGGTGCCGATACCTCCCACGAAATGAGTCACCCGCCCCTCCGTTTGTTTCCAGATTTCTTCAGCGGTGGTTTTGTAATGGGCTCGCCAATTGTTGGGATTGTTGTATTGATCGGGCATATAGTAACGGTCCGGCGACTCTTTGTACAACCGATGGGATTCCATTTGGGCCCCATCCGTCCCTTCCATAGGATCTGTAAAAGTGACTTTAGCCCCGAACGCTTCAATCAATCGACTTTTTTCCGAAGCGTTCTCAGGCATCACCAACTGAACCCGGATTCCCAGGGACGCCCCGATCATGGCGTAAGCAATCCCCGTATTCCCCGAAGTTGAATCCAAAAGGATTTTATCTTTGGTCAGTTCCCCAGAAGCCAGAGCTTCCATCATCATGTTCTTGGCCGCCCGATCTTTCACCGATCCGCCCGGGTTCAAAAACTCCGCTTTAGCGTAAATTTCCACACCATCGGGAACCCATCGGGACAACCGTTCCAGTTTTAAGAGGGGTGTGTTCCCAATCCGCTCCAAAAGTCCCACACCATGACGAGGGGTCATCGCAACGCTCATAGGTCATTATCTCGAATTATGACTTTTTCGTCAACATTCGAACCCACCCAAACCGAAAATCAATATTTGGGAACCGTGGGATCGATTTCGTCAGACCAGGCAAGAATCCCGCCTTTCACGTTGGTCAGCTTTTTGAAGCCCAACTGCGTTAAGACCTGTATGGCCTTGGCGCTCCGGACGCCGGACCGACAGTGAACCACGATATCCTCCGCTGTATCCAACTCGTTGGCGCGAACAGCCACATCCGCCAAAGGAATGAGGCGGGCCCCGGGAATTTGAGCGATCTCGTATTCGCTGGGTTCCCGAACATCCACAAGCGTAAACTTTTCTTTCCGATCCATACGGCCTTTGAGTTCTTTCACGGTCATTTCCACTGTGCCACCCCTTTTGAGGCCGTCCTCGGTCCCTCTTCCCAACCCACAAAATTGGTCGTAATCCACCAATTCCGTAATGGTCGGATGATCGCCGCACACGGGGCAAGCCGGGTTGCGTCGAATTTTGAGTTCATCGAAAGACATCTCGAGGGCATTAAAAAGCAAAAGCCGACCCACAAGGGACCGCCCTTTCCCGATGATGAGCTTAATGGTCTCCGTCGCCTGAATCAAACCCACCAACCCCGGCAGGATTCCCAACACTCCCCCCTCCGCGCATGACGGCACTTCCCCCGGCGGCGGGGGCTCGGGATAGAGACATCGGTAACAAGGGCTTTCGGGATCCCCTGGCTTGAACACCGTGGCCTGCCCATCAAAACGAAAGATGGAAGCATACACGTTGGGCTTCTTGAGAAACACACAGGCATCGTTGGTCAAATAGCGGGTTTGGAAATTATCCGTCCCGTCCACCACGATGTCATAGTTTTTCATGATATCCAAAGCCACTTCTCGTCGAAAAGGAAGGTTGTAGGTCTTTACGGTCACGTTCGGATTGATGTCACGAATGGTCTCCCGCGCGCTCTCGACTTTTAATTTCCCCACATCGTTGGTCCCGTGAACGACCTGACGGTGCAGGTTCGTGTGATCGACCACATCAAAATCAACCAACCCCAGTGTCCCCACGCCCGCCGCCGAAAGATAGAGCGCGTTGGGCGATCCCAAACCGCCCGATCCAATGAGAAGAACCTTCGCGTCCATCAATTTCTCTTGGCCTTCCACCCCGACTTCGGGCATGATCAAATGGCGTGAATAACGCAACACCTGTTCTTGGTTCAGTTTCATTTTAGGACCTCCCGCAATTGGGTAAAATCACTGATCAGAAAATCCGGGGACAGAGACTGAAGCTCTTCCTCGGTCCGAAATCCATAGCTAACGGCCACCACTCGCACCCCCGCTGAACGCGCCGCCTGAATGTCCATGGGACTGTCCCCCACCATCACGGCGTCTCCCGGGAAGACATCCAAACGTCGTAACGCTTCCCACAAAGGTTCGGGATCAGGCTTACGGCGAGCCAAAGAATCTCCCCCTAAAACCACAGGAAAGTATGTGTTCAATCCCAAGGTTGCAAGCGTTTTTTCGGTATGCACCATGGGTTTATTGGTCACAAGGGCTAACCCCATCCCCGCAAAAAACCGAAGCGTCTCAATAACCCCAGGGTAAAGTCGCGTCGTGTCCGTACAATGGTCCCGGTAATAGGGAAGAAAAATTTCCAACGCGCGCTTCTGGGTCGGCTCATCCATGGGGCCTATCGCCCGCGACAAAAGTTGCCGCACCCCATCCCCCACCATTCGCTCCACCCGTTCAACGGACAAGGGGGCGTGACCCAACTCCGCCAAAGTGAAATTAACGCAATTTGCGATATCGCGCCGGCTGTCAATCAACGTTCCATCCAAATCAAACAGGATCCCTTTCACCGCCATGGGTTTATTTGGGGTGAATCAAAGCTAAAAATTCGTCCCGCGTGCGGCCATCGGTTCGAAAAAGTCCCACCATCGAACTCGTCACGGTAGGGCTGTTCAGACTTTCAGCTCCCCGCATTTCCATACACATATGCCGAGCCTCCATAATTACCCCCACCCCCAGAGGAGCGACCTTGCGCATAAAAATATCGGCGATCTCGTTGGTCAACCGTTCTTGAACCTGTAAACGCCGGGAAAACGCCTTCACGAGCTTAGGGATTTTAGAGAGACCAATAATCTTTCCATTAGGGACATACGCCACGTGACAAACGCCAAAGAACGGAAGCATGTGATGTTCGCACAAGGAATAAAATTTAATGTCACGCACCACCACCATCTCGCTGTACTCTTCATCAAAAAGAGCCCGATTAATCAGTTGATCCACATCCACCCGGTACCCCTCCGTCAGATCTTCCCAAGCCTTGGCCACGCGTTCGGGGGTTCGAATAAGCCCCTGGCGCTGGGGATCTTCCCCCAGCAACACCAACATTTCCTTTGCTAACGTAGCCAGAGAACGGGAAGTGCGGTGAGAAGATGTTGGGGAAATTTCAGGAGAAGAGGTCATGGAAAAATAAATCTGGTCTTAAGAAAACTTTCGGAGAGAAAAAAGGGCAGCGTTCACAGGTTTCCGGCCATCAAATCCTTCAGAAAGGGCGTGCCAAAAAGAAACACGCTCCTCACCAAGCTTCCAACACAAATAAACTTTTCCATCCCCGGGGATCCAGGCCGGAAAGTCAAGAAGTCCCTGGTCAATGTCTTTCACCAAACACCCGAACTCGCGGATTAAATCCAATCGGCGTCCCACCTCGGCCAACAGGAACTCCACCTCCCCGCGCGCTAAGGCCATATCAACGGGCCCTTCCGGAACCCGATCCCGCCAGAGAGCAATTTTAACATCCGAACGACGCTTTAACTCACGCGCTTCCCCCAACCATTCCGTCAATTGGGGCAACGCGGCTTGGGCTTCGTCTAAAGTAAAATATCCATTCGGCATAGGGATATATTACTTAAAAAGGTGCCTTTAGTCAAAGAACAGCCAAAACCTCATCCGGATGAAGGGCCGGTTTGACTTTAGGAAAAACCGCCACAATTTTACCGGTGGGCCCGATCACGTAGGTTACGCGCAAGATGCCCATATATTTCTTTCCGTACATTGATTTTTCCCCCCAGGCGCCATAGGCTTTCAGGATATCCCCATTTTCATCCGCAAGAAGAGGGAAAGGCAGATCATGTTTCTGAGCGAATTTCGTGTGCGACAAAACGGAGTCTTTGCTGACGCCCAAAACCACCGCTCCCTTCTTTTTAAAACCCCCATACCCGTCGCGAAACCCACAGGCCTCCACCGTACACCCCGGGGTCATATCTTTGGGATAAAAAAAGAGAACGACAAAAGATCCTTTGTAATCAGAAAGACGCTGCTTCTTTCCATTTTGGTCCGCCACCGAAAAAGCGGGGGCCCGATCGCCCACTTTTAACATGATTTACTCCTTTAATTTAGTCGAACCAATCGCTCTGTTAACGACCCGAGCGGCTTCATGGGCTTCCAATAAATCGATGAACCCGTCAAAGACAGCGACAGGGCGCTGGGTGCCGCGATCCACGTGAACCCCAAAAGACGGTGCCGGTCCCGAAAAAGAAACCCGAATTCCCGTGACGGAGGATCGACGGAACCGACGAGGATACCCCAAAGGCCCCACGGCCCGCCGACAAACGATTTCCGCTGGGGACAGGATCAATTCTTCCCGGCCAAACCACAGGATAGAAAAACAAACCGCCGCTAATCCGTTCAAGATTCCCCACGTTCCGAGAACCCACACCGGGATCGTTACCCGTGTTGAAATAAAGAGGATCCCCACAATGGATAGAACCCAAATAACGATGGGGTTCGGGCCCGGGAAAACGAACCGCGATTTTAAGCGAAGAATCGTGCGTCCATCCGCCTCAGACACAGAAACCATTCGGCGGGGACCGCTCCCGAATCGAAGTGAAGGAGGCGGCACGGGCAACACATGGGAAGCTGGCCCTTCCACTTTCAATACAGGAATATCAAAAGAAGCCCAATAATCAGAACGAGACGCCCCCTGAACCCTTAATTGCCACAGAACCGTTCCGCTCGGGGACCATCCCGATGGAGGCCCCTCCGTTGGAATTGAAAAATGAAAGGGCCACGTGTCCGGTGCTGAGGGAGCTGGGGATCGGACCTCCGCTGTCCACAGTCTCCATTGCCCCCAAACCGTGGTTTCCAAGCAATCCAAATGAATAACAATTCCCTTAGGATCTCCCCCTGGAATCCCCGTGTGAAGAACACCCACGAGAACTTCTCCTGGACGGGCCGAAGACCAAATATTTATTTTGGCCCGACCGGGGTACCCCATCCGGTGGGAAGCTTTTAGAGCCAAGAAAACCAATACCCCCCCCACGCCCACGAAGAAACCGCTCGTCCCCCAGAAAAACGCCCCTCCGATCATCCCCTCTCGGCTCGCGCGCATCACCGCCACAAAAGCAACGGTCATCCACACCCCAGTAAGAATCAGCGGCCCCCACTTGCCGAAAAAATTCTTCACGAGAACTTTTCCATCCCCGCCAACCCCATTAAAAGCCGATGCTGAACTTCGGTCACAGGGGCCACGGAAAGACGGGGAATTCGCAAAAAATCCATGGAGGACAACACCGGATGGGCCTTTAACAAAGACAAAGGGATATTTTGTTTTAACCAGCGTTCAAAAATCACATCCACGGCCAACCATTCCGGGTCCGCGGGGTCCGGGTAGGCGGGCCCCTGACTCCGCGCCCAACAAACCAAAGATTTTTCAGGAGAGGAATGGTATCCCCAAATAAGATCTCCCGAAGAGATCGACCGCAATCCCTTCCTTGCCAAAGGCCCACGAACCCCATCCCAACGGGAGAGCCCTTCCGCTTCAACACGGGACCAGGGGAACGCGGCCGGTTCGGTGGAAAAGATCCAGAAGTTCACGAAGGGGGATAGGTCAGGACACTATCGGAAATCAGCATGGTCTCCCGATGATGATCGGACCAGCGAGAAACCCCATCAGAAAAGACATCTTTTTTCCATAAGGGCACACGGGATTTCATTTGGTCCAAAACGTAATGACAGGCCGAGAAAGCGTCGGGAATTTCTGGGGAACTGACAACAAGAAACAGGCTGGTTTCTCCCACCGGAACCCGCCCCAAACGGTGTTGCAACAACAAGCGTGTACCGGGCCATTTCTCTTTCACTTCACCCAGGATGCGGCCCACTTCCTTTTCGCCTAAAGCCTCGTAAGATTCAAACTCCAGCGCCGTCACATTTCCTTCTTGGGTTCGGTCCGCGCGCACCACACCCTGAAACGAGACCACGGCCCCCGCCTCCGAAAGACGCGCCCGCTCCTCAATTCCATCCACCGCAATGGGGTCAACCGAAAAAAATGGAACTTCCTCCATTAATGGATCCTCGGGGGAGGCATAAACGCCACCTCGTCCCCATCCGCGAGAGACGTATCCCATTGAGCCCATTCGCGATTGACCGCAACTCGGGCCACGCGATCGTTAAGGAAACTTAAAATTGTGTCCCCCTCCACGACGGATTGGGGCGTCGCGGAGAGAGGAACTTCCATCCGGCGCGCTTTTATACGATCCGCCACCCCCGCAAAAAAAAGAAGCGTGATCATAAACGAATCATTCGCTCGATCGCTCCCCGCGCTTTGGCGGCAATCTCTTCTGGAACCGTGATCCGATGCCTCTTCTTTTGGAGGGACCAAAGAACCTTTTCAAGGGTGATCATTTTCATAAATTCACATTGGGCGGCCCGCGCCACTGGAATAAATACTTTTTCTGGATTATGTTTTTTAAGGGTGTGCAGGATTCCGGTCTCTGTGGCCACGAGAAAAGTGGACCGAGGGGATTCTTTAGCGTGGGTCACCATCCCGCTTGTGGAGGCAATGACATCCGCGTGTTTCAAAGCCGATGATAAACAACCGCATTCGGGATGAACCAAAAGTTCAACCCCCGGATGCGCCTGTTTTTGAGCCTCGATATCTTCCCCGGTAATAGCGTAATGAACATGGCAGGATCCGGGCCACAGGTGGATGGGCCGACCCGTTTTTTCCCGAACGTATTGTCCCAAGAACATATCGGGCAGGAGCAAAATTTCTTTATCCGCGGGGATCGATTCTACGACACGAACCGCGTTAGAAGAGGTACAACAATAATCCGCCTCGGCTTTGACCTCGGCGGTGGTGTTCACATAAGCGACAACAATGGCCCCCGGATGATGCGCTTTCCATCCCCGCACCTGAGCGGCATCAGCCGTGGCCGCTAAGGAACACCCCGCTTCCAGGTCCGGCAACAGAACTGTTTTCGTTGGGGCAAGGACGGCGGCTGTTTCCGCCATAAAATGCACCCCACAAAAAACGATCACATCCGCTTTGGTTCGGGCCGCTTCCTGAGAAAGAGCCAAGGAGTCCCCCACAAAATCGGCGACGTCTTGGACTTCGCCTCTTTGATACGTGTGTGCAAGAATCACCGCGTTGTGAAGACGTGCAAGCCGTTTGATTTCAGCGACAAGATCCGTGGGAGGCGCGGTGGACATGGTTGAAAGGTTTCCTTAAAAGGTAAGAATGGGACCGCCCTGAGCCTGGGCCAGGAACGCGTTTAATCCGATGACGGCATCCACCCGTTCCGCAACGAGCTTCGGACCTAACTTCAATAGACGTACCCACGCGGAACAAGCGTAAACCCGAACCCCCCCCTGTTCACGGAGATCCCTTAAAAAATCAGCGGGAGTTGAATGTTGAAATTGAAAAGAATCTTCGGACAGAACAGCGGGAGGGGTTCCCCAACGGCCATCGACAAACGCTTTCAGAGCCGGGCCCCTCAAAAAAAGAATACACCGATCCCTTCGTGCGCACGCGGACGCCAAAAAAGAGACCCCCTCATACAGACGATCCACGCCTCCCCCATAGAGAACAACCGAAAAGACCCCCATGGTCACCCGTTACACTATGCTCTAACGACGGACAGGACGGGAGGGTTCAGGTTTCTTTTGCGTGGGAGTTGACGGCTCTGGGGCGGGTTTTTCTTTCATCCGGGCTTTCAGAGCGTCCAAACTCTCCCGATTCTGCGCTTGAATTTTGGCGATGCGCCGCGCGGTCCACCATTGGCGCAGACTTGTGTCCGCGACATAAAAGATCCCCAACGCCACCAGGAGACCGGAGAGGCTAATCCCAATAAGGAACCGGCGCCGGTTCGCGATCAAGAGTGAAACGATGACCCCCAAAATCCCAAGGCTCAGAATAGCCAGGCCAAACATGTTGCTCGTTAATATGAACACGTGTCCCTCCCTAATCGAAATGGAACCTCAAATGCACCCAGCGGTCTACTCAATCATAACACATCGTCAATCCAAATAGTCTCATGCCTCGGAACAATGAACTAATCTTAACAGACAAACAATGCGGCGACAAGGTAAAATTTTTCGGACATAAACTCTCGTGAAAATAGTCGCCTAACCCGAAATCTTCAGTTGGATCGCGGGATTCGACGAAAAATCCGGACCTTTTTCCTTCCCAAAAAGTTTGTCCGTAGTCCCCGCGACCGCGCCAGCGGAAGTGTGACGGCGCTAGCCAGGAATGCCAAGGGGGAATGGCCCGCGTGGGAGCGGCCTACGACCTGCACTTTTTTGTTCGTAAAAAAGCCCGTCTTTTCCGTCTCGCATCAACGGCTCTGCCGCCTCAGGTGCCAGGCTCTCTGAGCCTGGCCGGTCCTCGCGTTCAAATGGGGATTCCGGGTTAAGACAGAAAACGAACTACCCAAGGATTTTTTCCCCAAGGAACAAGCCTCGGGTTAAAATTTCGATGATGAACCGTAGGATCGTGAGCAGGATCACTCCCGCCGCCACCCCTCGAATAACGCCTGGACGAATGACGGTTCCCAGTTGAAGAGGCAAATGGCGATGCACCCCTCCGCTGAATTCGAGGAGCAAGAGAGAAACCAACAACCCGCCCGCCAAAACAAAACGGCCCTCTCCCTGGAAGAAAACAAAAACCAGGAAGAGGGCTATCCCCACCGTGAGACGAGAAACCATTTACGCGCGGCGCACCTTCACCCGCTGGCTGTCTTTAAGCAATTTGTATTCGACGGCGTCCCGCAGGGCTTGCCAGGAAGCTTCGATGATGTTCCCCGAAACTCCCACCGTTCCCCATTCTTCCGCTTGGTCACGGGAGTTGGCGAACACCCGAACCTTCGCGGCGGTCCCCGCCGTGGCATCGATGACGCGAACTTTGAAATCCATCAATCGCATGGTCTTCAGCGTGGGATAGAATTTCTCTAAAGCCCTCCGAAGCGCCTGGTCCAAAGCATCGATGGGACCCGACCCTTCCGCCACACGATGCTCCGTTTTGCCATCGACGACCACCTTCAAAGTCGCCTCGGCCACCAGGCCGCCCGCGTCTTTGTCTTCCTCCACGATCACGCGAAATCCCTTTAATTCAAAAAAGGATTTATACGGATGGACCAACCGCATCACAAGCAAATAGAAAGACGCTTCGGCCCCTTCAAAATGATACCCCTGATTCTCGAGAGCTTTCACGCGATGGATAATTTTATCGACGGCCTCCGGATGTTTCTCTAAATCCACTTTAAATTCCCGGGCCTTCAAGATCATATTCGAACGGCCCGCCAATTCAGAGACCAAAACGCGCCGTTTGTTCCCCACGATAGCGGGACTCATGTGTTCATAGGTCCCGGCGTGGCGCGCCATGGCGGCCACGTGAACGCCTCCTTTGTGGGCAAAAGCCGAGTTCCCCACGTAAGGCTGGCTGTCGTGGGGCACCTGATTGGCAATCTCCGTCACATAACGTGAGGTTTCGGTCAGAGTGGACAATTGTTCTTCCGTCAAACACGGGAGATTCAATTTTTTCATCACCCCCGGAATGATGGAGATCAGATTGGCGTTCCCACACCGTTCCCCCATCCCGTTGATCGTCCCTTGCACCAAAATCACCCCCTGACGAACGGCTTCCAGGGAGTTGGCCACAGCCGCATCCGAATCGTTGTGGCAATGGATTCCCAGCTGGGCTTTCGGCATGTGACGCCGAACGTCCAAGACAATCTCAGCGATGTGATGGGGTAGAGCCCCCCCATTCGTGTCACACAGAGTCAGATTGTCGGCGCCCGCCTCCAGCGCCGCTTTCAGGCTGGCGAGGGCATACTCTGCATTGGAATGATATCCATCAAAAAAATGTTCAGCGTCGTAGATGACTTCTTTCCCCTTAGACTTCAAGAAACGAACCGATTCACTGATCATCTTCAAGTTTTCTTGAGGCGTCGCCCGGAGAGCGTGGGTCACATGGAGGTCCCAGGACTTCCCAAAAATGCATGCCACCGGGGTCTTGACTCGAACGATGGCCAACAAGTTGGGATCCGCGTGAGCCGTGCTGTCTTTACGCCGCGTGGATCCAAACGCCGAAAGCCGGGCGTTCTTAAACCGCAAAGAACGGGCGCGGGCAAAAAACTCTTCATCTTTAGGGTTGGACCCCGGCCACCCCCCTTCGATGTAACGGACCCCCAGCCGATCCAAAGACTGGGCGACCTTTACTTTGTCGTCCACCGATAGAGAAACACCTTCCCCCTGCGTTCCATCACGCAGAGTGGTGTCGTAGAGTATAACCCGTCCCGATTCTTTCGGTTTGGCCACGCTAGTTGGCCTTCAGGTGCGGTTTGTCCAAACCAAAAGACTTGTGCGCGATGCGCACCGCTTTGGGCCCATCGTTTTCCCTGACCATGCACGCCACCTTAATCTCCGAAGTTGAAATCATGTCAATGTTCACACCCCCATCCGCCAACGCGCGAAACAAAGTCGCCGCCACACCCGGGTGACTTCTCATTCCCACGCCCACAATGGAGACCTTGGCCATTTTATCGTCCAACACCACTTCTTCCGCCTTAAGCAACCCGGCCACTTCGTTCATGATTTTCATGGCTTTTTTAGTGTCCCCGCGGCCCACAGTGAAAGAGATGTCGTTCCGGTTCGACTCCGGTGCCGATTGGATGATCATGTCCACGTTCACGCCTTCTTCCGCCAAGGGACCAAACACCCGGGCCGCCACACCCGGACGATCCGGGATGTTCCGTAAAGTGATCTTCGCTTGCTTGGGATCGTAAGCGACCCCGGACACCACTACGTTTTCCATGCGCGGCACCTCCGCCGTAATCAACGTTCCTTCTTCCTCAATAAAAGACGATCGAACGTGAATGTCCACGTTGTATTTTTTTCCCACTTCAATGGATCGGGGTTGCATCACCTGGGCCCCCGCCCCGGCCAATTCCAACATTTCCTCAAACGAGATCCTGTCAATTTTCTGTGCCTCAGGAACGATCCGAGGGTCTGTCGTAAAAACACCCTGAACGTCCGTATAGATTTCACAGAGGTCGGCTTTGAGGGCGGCCGCTAAAGCCACCGCCGTTAGATCCGACCCCCCCCGTCCCAACGTGGTGATATCCGCATTCGAGTTCAACCCTTGAAATCCCGCGACAATAACCACACTCTTCTTTTTCAACTCGCTCAAAACCTTTTTGGGTTGAATGCGCGTGATGCGCGCCCGGGAGTGGGTGTCATCCGCAAAAATACCCGCTTGGGGACCAGTCAGGGAAACAGCCCGCACCCCTTTTTCGTTAATGGCCATCGACAGGAGGGCAATGGACACCTGCTCACCTGTTGACAAAAGCATGTCCATTTCCCGACCCGATGGATTCTCTGAAATTTTGTCGGCCATCGCGATTAAATCATCGGTCATATCTCCTGGGGCGGACACCACCACCACGATACGATTTCCCCCTTTCTTCCGGGCGACGATCCGACTGGCCACCACTTTCATGCGGTCGGCGTCCGCCACAGAACTCCCCCCGAATTTCATCACAACCAACTGGCTCATGTGCAAACTCCCATTCTATCGATAACGATTATACGAACTAAATCACCCGAAACGATATGTCAGGCGGCTTTGTGAACACGATTTGCAGGGGCATATAAAAACCCAAAAACGCTCAAATCTTCGTCCAGAGAAGGCCAATGAATTCCATACCCTGAAACTGAAATTTTGCAATCACGAAGTTCCTTCTTGGAAGCCCGACTTAAAGAAGGAAACCACGCCAAAGGGACCTCAACGACGCGCCCATCACTCAAGGAAACACGCAAGGTATCTTTGGGGAATGACACAGACAGAATGGCCGGCCATTCCGACGAATTAAATGTTGAAGTGTTCATTCCATTTCTCCTGTATGAGAGATTTTTTAGCCCCCAATATTTTCATGAGAACTCTCAAATCATGGGAATTTAGCCCTTGACTCCACACCAACTGACACGATGGAATCCAAAATTTCGCTTCCCCACCATGTCCAGAAATATGAATATGGCACGGTTCGAAACTTTCGTTGCTGTAAAAATGAAATCGAAATCCTTTTTCTCGAAAAACGGTCGGCATAAAAACTCCATATTTCTTTCTAAAACAATCGCGCCCCTTGCAATTCTAAACTTAGAACCCGAGAAAGAGAGGGAGAGCCCTTCTCGCGAAAAACCCGTTCCATGGCCCGAGCGACATTCGACGCTTTTTCTTTTGAAGTTAAGGCCAACACCGTCGGACCGGCGCCCGAAAGAGCGGCCCCGTAAGCGCCCCCGGCTCGGGCCCCCGCGATCACGTCCATGAGACCAGGGACCAAAGCGGCCCGATAGGGCTGGTGCAACCGGTCTCCCATGGCTTCGCCCAATAGATCGTAGCGCTTTTCCTTGAGGGCACTCAAGAAGAGCGCCACATGGGCCGCGTTATAAACCGCGTCTTTCCGATCCACCCGCGCGGGAAGAACCCGACGCGCCCGTTCCGTGGGCACTTTCAAATTCGGGGTGCACACCACCGCACGGAGGTCACGGGTGAGGTAGGCGTCTTTCCACGCCACATACTTCACCCCATTGGGAGTGACGATTCCCGCGCACAATCCGCCCACCAAAGCCGGTAAGACGTTGTCCGGATGGCCCTCCAACGCTGTCGCCATCTCAATTAAATCGTCCATTGAAAAAAAACCTTTCATCGCGGTGTTGGCGGCGATCAGGCCTCCCACAATGGCGGCTGATGAGGATCCCAATCCGCCGGCCACGGGGAGCCGAACCGTCAAATGGATTTCCACCGAGGGCATTGATTTTCCCGCCGCCTGAAACAACCGCCCCATGGCGCGGTAGGCCAAGTTGGTCGCGTCCGTGGGAATGTCACTGCCCCCCATTCCCTCCGCCGTAACACGAAGGGGCGAGCGCTGATCGGGGGAACCAAAACGCACCCGAATCTCGTCGTAAAGGCCGACGGCCAAACCCAAGGCATCAAAACCCGGCCCGAGATTGGCGGAAGTCGCGGGAACACGAACCCGCACCGACAGCGGAACCGAGGAGCTCTTTTTCACTCAATACACGAGCCGCTTAGGCCCGAAGGATCTCCGGAACGTCCACGGGCTTTTCCAGCTTCGCCGCCACCACACCGGCCTCCAAATGGGCCGCGTGCTCTTGTACCAACCGATGGACATCCTGCGTGATCCGCATGGAACAAAACTTCGGTCCACACATGGAACAGAATCGGGCGTCTTTAAAACCTTCCTCAGGCAACGTGGAATCGTGCTTCGCCTGAGCGGCCTCCGGATCCAAGGAAAGACGGAACTGATCTTTCCATCGAAATTCAAATCGCGCTTTGGACAGCTCGTCGTCCCGGTCCCGGGCGCCGGGACGCCCCCGAGCGATATCCGAGGCGTGGGCCGCAATTTTGTACGCGATGCAACCCTGGCGAACGTCTTCCGCGTTCGGAAGTGATAAATGCTCCGCCGGGGTCACGTAACAAAGCAAAGACGCCCCTGCCCACCCCATCACCGCCGCCCCAATGGCGGAAGTGATATGGTCGTAGCCCGGCGCGATATCCGTGACGAGAGGCCCAAGTGTGTAGAAAGGCGCCTCGTGACACCATTTCTGTTGAATCTCCGCGTTCATCTTGATCAAATGGAGAGGAACGTGCCCAGGGCCTTCGATCATCACTTGAACGTCATGGGTCCACGCTTTCAGTGTCAGTTCACCCAAAACTTTCAGTTCACCAAACTGGGCCTCATCATTGGCGTCGTGCAAACACCCGGGACGCAACCCATCTCCCAATGAGAACGAGACATCGTATTGCTTGAAAATTTCACACAGTTCCCCAAAATGGGTGTAAAGAAAATTTTCTTTCCCATGGGAGATCATCCACTGGGCCAAAAGCGACCCACCCCGGGACACTATCCCCGTGATGCGGTTTTTGGTTAAAGGGATATGGTCGCGCAACAGCCCAGCGTGAATGGTCATGTAATCCACCCCTTGACGGGCCTGCTTCTCCACCTCATCCAAGAACAATTGAGGAGTAATTTCTTCCACTTTTCCCACCCGGGCCAAAACACCGTAAATCGGCACGGTTCCCACCGGGACTTTGGAATGGGAGATCACCGCTTCGCGGGTGGCGTCCAAGTCTTTCCCCGTGGACAAATCCATCACAGTGTCCGCGTGATACTTAATGGCCATATCCACCTTGTTCAATTCACATTGGATATCGGAAGTCGTCGCTGAATTCCCCAAATTCGCATTAATTTTACAGTTGAAGTTAATGCCAATTCCCATGGGTTCCAAACGGTGTTTCAAGTGGTTCACGTTCGCGGGGATAATGGCCCGCCCGCGCGCCACTTCTTGCCGAACGAATTCGGGTTCCAGCTTTTCTTTTCCAGCGACAAAAATCATTTCAGGGGTGATCTCCCCCGCTTTCGCCCGGTGCATTTGGGATAGGTTTTTTGTGCTCATGAGTTGGGCCTCCTGGACGCCATTGTTTCCTGCCGTTCCTTCTTCGTTTTAAGTATGAGATCTTTAAAATCTTTCGCGGCTCGTTTCACATCGGGAGCTCCGGCGATGGCGCGAACCACCGCCACCCGGTCCGCCCCAGCAGAAATCGCTTGTGTCACATTGGAGAGATTGAGCCCTCCAATGGCCACAAAAGGGATTCGAACCAATTGACGGTATTCCTTGACCAATTCAAGCCCCACGGCAGAATAATCCGGTTTGGTCGGCGTGGCGAACAAGGGTCCGCAACTGATGTAATCCGCTCCATCCCCCACCGCGGCCAAGGCCTGGGCCGTGGAATGAGTGGAACACCCAATGAGTTTCTTGTGTCCCATCATGCCCCGCACCATCCGCACGGGCAAATCCTCCTGCCCCACATGGACCCCATCCACGTCGGCCGCCAGCGCCACGTCCACCCGATCGTTCAAGATAAAAAACGTCCCCGTTCGATCGCAAATGGCCTGGAGATCCTTCGCCAATCGAAACAGCTCCCGAGACGAAAGGGTTTTGTCCCTCAGCTGAACCGCGTCGGCGCCTCCCGCACAAGCCGCCTCGACCATCGCGGCATAACTCTGCCCCGCCCGAGGCGACGAAGTGATGACGTAAAGGTGAACATCGGAAAAATCAAACAATCGTTTTTGCATTAGATCTCCAAATGAGACAACGCCGTTTTTTCATTGACATACATCTGAAACCTGACTTTTTTAAACCGCGCCGAGGCCCCCGGGCTAAAAACCTTTCCGTACTCTTCCAACACACGAACCGCCTCTTGCACGCGCCGGAAATTGGCGGCAACCAAACCGGGCCAGTCCCGGGATTTGCCTTCGGCCATTCGGCGTCCCAAATCCGTGACGCTCTCCCGGCCCCCCACCAGTTGGGGGTAAGCGGTCCGGGTCAAGGTGTCCAAATCGTGTCGTGCTCCGCGCAGGGATCCGAACAACACCCGGTCCTTCCAAACGAACCGTGCGGTGTCCTCCAAAACGCGTAGGCCTTCCCGGGCACGATTCAGGTTGGCGTCCAGAACGCGAAAACGCTCAACCGTCGCCGCCCTATTCTTTCTTGCGGGCAGACGATGAACCATAGCGTTGGACAATCGTTTGGATGATACCCGTTGTGGAACACCCCTTCATGAGGGGAACCCGCACGACCTTCTGAACAAACTCACGCCCCACGATGGACCCGGAAGCCCAATCCCCGCCTTTCACCAAGATGTCGGGACGGAGAAGTCGAATCAGTTGAAGAGGGGTGTCCTCTAAAAACCAGGTCACAAAATCCACGGGGCGGAGAGCGGCCATCAGCGCGGCTCGATCTTTCAGGGGAAGGATGGGCCGAAGGGGCCCCTTTATACGCCGCACAGAAACATCCGCGTTCAACCCCACCACCAACAAATCCCCCTGCCGCTTGGCCCAATCGAGCACCTTTAAGTGCCCCGCGTGAACCAAATCAAAACAACCATTGGTAAAGACAACCGTTTTCCCTCGACGAATGGGCGCCAGGCGTGTCGCTAACGATTTTCCCGAAACGACAGTCCCGTTCATGTGTGAACCTCGGGATAAAAGAGGGGAACAGCGCGATTAATAACCGGTCGCCTTCCCCACGGAGGGATACAGTTCCTCTTCAATGATTCCGCAGAGCGTGTGGAGAAGAGCCAGGTGTCCCTCTTGGATCCGCGAGGTGCGCCGTGAGGGAACGGTTAAACAAACATCCGCCACCGCTTTTAGTTTTCCCCCGCCCTGTCCGGTCCAAGCGATCACCACGGCGCCCGCTTGTTGGGCCACGCGTACGCCTTCCAAAACGTTTTCCGAGTTCCCCGAAGTGGAGATGGCCACCACCACATCCCCCCGATGGATAAAATTCTCCAACTGGCGTGAAAAAACTTCTTTGTACGAATAGTCGTTGGCGATGGCCGTCAAGGTCGAACTGTTGGTGGTGAGAGCCACCGCGGGGAGCCCGGGGCGATTTTTCTCAAACCGACCAGAAAGTTCCGCTGTTAAATGCTGGGCGTCGGCCGCCGATCCCCCATTGCCAAAAGCCACCACCTTCTTCTTTTGGCGAAGAGCCGCCACCAAGACCCGAGCGGCTTTCTCAATCGAAGGAGCTTCGTCCGATAGAAGACGAAGGTTATCGGACGACTCTTTGAGCTGAGCCCGAATTCTGTCCTGAAAGCTTTCCTTCTTAGTCGGAGACACAGGATCAGTGGGCCGGCTGCAGCGCCAAATGTTTTTCGATGAAATCCGTTGTCACATCGCCCTTCATGAAAGCCTCGTGGGCCATCACGTCCCGATGAAACGGGATGGTGGTTTTGACACCATCCACGGTAAATTCGTTGAGGGCCCGAGCCATGCGGCGAATCGTGTGTTCTCGCCCTCCCCCAGGCCCGTAACGCGTCGCCACAATAAGCTTCGCCATCAAACTATCGTAATAGGTGGGGATGGTATACCCCTGAAAGACATGGGTGTCCACACGCACACCGGGCCCCCCCGGAAGAATCAACTGGGTGATTTTCCCTGGAGAGGGCATGAAATTCCGGTCAGGATCTTCCGCGTTGATCCGGCACTCCATGGCGTGGTGTCGGATTTGGATATCGTCCGAGGAAAACGGAATTTTTTCACCCGCCGCGGTTCGGATTTGCTCTTTGATCAAATCGATCCCCGTGACCATTTCCGTGACCGGATGCTCCACCTGAATCCGCGTGTTCATTTCAATAAAAAAGAAGTCATTGGCCTTTTTATCATACAGGAATTCGACTGTCGCCACGGTTTGATACTTCACGGCCTTGGCCGCCAAGCGAGCGGCCTTCCCCATTTTTTTTCGAATACTCTCCGATATGGAGGAGGACGGGGATTCCTCAATGAGCTTTTGATGACGCCGTTGAACCGAACAATCCCGTTCGGGAAAACTCACCACGTTGCCGAAGGCATCTCCCAGAATTTGAACTTCAATGTGCCGGGGCGCGGTCAAATAGCGCTCCAAGTAAACCTCTCCGTTACCGAAAGCGGCCTTGGCCTCGTTCGCCGCGGCGTTGATGGCGTCTTTTAAGAAACTCGCTTCCTGAACCACGCGCATGCCTTTTCCCCCGCCTCCGGCCTTGGCTTTCACTAAAATCGGGTAACCGATTTTTTTGGCGATTTTATGCAAATCCTTATCGTTGACATCAATACATCCCTTCGTTCCTGGGATAATGGGAACACCGTAATCGCCCATGATTTTCCGGGCCTCGGCCTTGTCTCCCATTTTACGAAGGGCATCTTTGGAAGGTCCGATGAAGGTGATGTGACAGCTTTCGCACACTTCAGCGAAATGAGTGTTTTCCGACAAAAAGCCATACCCGGGGTGAATGGCGTCAGCGCCCGTTATTTCGGCGGCCGATATAATAGCGGGGATATTTAAATAACTTTCCCCAGCGGGCCCAGGCCCGATGCAAACGGACTCGTCGGCAAATCGAACATGAAGGGATTCCCGATCGATGTCGGAATGGACAGCCACCGTACGAATCCCCAGCTCCCGGCACGCGCGAACCACACGCACCGCGATCTCCCCTCGATTGGCGATCAAAATTTTCTTAAACATCAGGCCCCCTCGGATTTTTCGATCTCAAAAAGTGGTTGACCGTATTCCACCGAATGCGCGTTTTCCACCAAAACACGAACGATTCGGCCCTTCACGTCGGCCACGACATCTTTCGGGACCTGCATGGCTTCCACCATCCCCAGCCGTTGACCCGGCGACACCTCATCGCCTTCCACCACAAGGGGAGGCCGGCCTTTCGGTGCACGGAAAAAAGTCCCCACCATGGGGGATTTGACGGGATGGACCAACGGCTCCAGAGGGGCAGATTTCTCCAAAGACAAATCGGTCGGTGCGGGAACCACCGGCGCCAACGTCCTCTTAAACGCCAGACGCCGCCCCTCCTTTTCCCATATCACTTCAGACAACCCCGACTCAGCGGCAAATGCGAGCAATTCCTCTAACGTCGGAGGCGCTTCTTCTCCGTTCACGCGGTTTTTCATACGCGGCTCAAATATTCGCTGGTTCGGGTGTCCACCAGGATGGACTCCCCTTCTTTAATAAAAAGAGGGACCATCACTTCCATCTTGTTTTCCAGAGTGGCCGGCTTCACCATGTTGGACACGGAATCACCTTTCACCCCTGGGACAGTGCTTTCCACCTTTAAAGCCACGCTGGTGGGAAGATCCACACCTAAAAATTCTTCTTCAAGGTAAAGAGCCTGCACGTCCATGTTTTCCGTAAGGAATCGATGGGAGTCACCCAATTTTTCTTTCGGCACGGGAACCTGATCGAAGGTTTTGGGATCCATAAATGTAAAATTGTCCCCTTCCGCGTAAAGGTACTGCATGGGTTTCCGTGAGAGGGAGAGTTCCTTAAACCGCTCACCCGACTTAAAGGTGCGCTCAATCGTGGCACCCGTTCGGACGTTCCGAATTTTCACCCGGAGCATAGCACCTCCCTTCCCGGGTTTGTGGTGCTGAAACCAAACGATCTGATAGACGACACCCTCATGTTCAAAAACAGTGCCGTTCCCCATATCCGATGTACTGATCATAGACCGCTCCCCTAGAGAAAGATAGTGTTAAACTTGTGTCAGTATTTCGTGTCCGGTGGGAGAAACACGAAGCGTGTCTTCAATCCGAACCCCAAACCGGCCCGGCAAATAGATCCCCGGTTCAACGGTCAAGAGCATATTGGCCGCAAGAACGTCTGGGCTTTTGGGCCGAATCCAAGGGGGTTCATGAATATCGATACCCACCCCATGGCCCGTGCTGTGAACAAAGGTCCGCCCGTAACCTGCCTTGGAAATAACGCCCCGGGTGGCGGCGTCCACTTCACCTCCGGTGGCCCCCGGCCGCACTTTCGAAATACCTGCGGCCTGAGCCGCCAAAACAACGTCAAAGATCCGTCGGTAACTCGAAGGAATTTTACCGTAAAAGAACGAGCGGGTCAAGTCGGACCGATAGGCCCCCACGCGGCATCCCACGTCGAACAGAACCGGGGTGTTGGCCTTCAAGATCGCGTCTCCCGGGATGTGATGGGGGAGAGACGTATGAACCCCCACCGCGGCAATCAGATCAAACCCGAGCCCGTGAGCGCCCCGCTTAACAAATTGCTGTTCGATGGCCCAGGCCATTTCTTTCTCGGTCATCCCGGGGCGAAGACGGGGTTTGATAAAAGCAACGGACTGAGCGGTAATCTGACAGGCCTTCCGAAGGAGGTTTAGCTCTTCTTCCCCCTTAATGGCCCGGAGTTCTTCTAAGGGATTGGGACAAGGGGCCAAACCTTTCTTCTTCAACACATCCCCCAAACGAAAATTCAGTTGATCCGCGTCAAACCCCAGGGTTTTAAGGCGGTATTTTTTAGCAAGATCCGCCACAGCGAACGAAAGGCGTTTGCCGATCACCAACCGACACCCCGGAGCGTTTTCACGAACTTGCCCCGCCAAAAGGGCGGAGGCGAAAAGCCAAGTGCCCTTCCCCGTCACCAACCCGTAAAATCCCTCCGAATGAAACCCCGTCAGGTAATACAGGTCCGCCACGCTAGAGAAAAAATAGGCGTCAATTTTTTTTCGATCAAAAACTTCCAGCAACCTTTCCCGCCGTTCACGAAACACCGCCGCGGGAAGCGTGCCTTTGGGAATTCTCATAACCCGACCTCCGTTAACGTCTGAAACACATCGTCCCGGGGAACCTGGGCCACCACTTTGGCCCGGCCCATTCCAACAGGGACCACAAAGCGAAATCCACCATCCACGGTTTTCTTGTCTCGTGCCATGGCGGCCAAAATTTTCGACCGGGGCAAACGCCGATGAACGCGGGTCGGAAGGCCCCACCGCGCCACGAGAGATTCCACCCTTGGAATAGCGTTTAAGGGAAACGTGCCCAGACGCTCCCCCAACCGCGCCGCGGCACACAAACCAATGGCCACCGCTTCTCCATGGGTATAGGCCCGGTATCCGGAAACGGACTCAATCGCGTGGCCAAACGTATGTCCCAAGTTTAACGTCGCCCGAACACCGCTCAGTTCCTTCTCATCTTTGGATACCACATCCGCCTTAATGGCCGCCGAACGGGCCACCAAGGATTCCAAAACGCGCATGTTCTTTTTTAAAACAGGGAGATCAATTTTTTCCAAAATCTCAAGGATTTCAGGGTCCGCGATGATCCCGTATTTAATAATTTCGGCGAGACCGGTACGCCACTGCCGGTCGGGCAACGTCGTCAATGTGGTGAGATCCATCCAAACACCTATCGGTTGCCAAAAGGCCCCCACGAGGTTTTTCCCTTGGGGAAGGTCCACCCCCGTTTTCCCACCGATCGAAGCGTCCACCATCGCCAACAGAGTGGTGGGGCACTGAACAAAGGGAATCCCCCGCATATAGGTGGCCGCCACAAACCCAGCCACATCCCCAACCACTCCACCGCCCAGTGCCATCAACACCGATCCCCGATCCAAACGAGCCGCCAGAGCCCTTTGGTAAAGCCGTTGGACCACAGCCAATGTTTTGTGGGATTCGCCATCTGGAATCAGGGCGAGCGTGGGGGTAAAACCGTCCTTACGAAGTCCTCCCAACAGGCGCTCCCCATAAAGTCGCGCGATGGGAGCCGAGCTAACAACCAGGGCGCGCCGTCCGGAAATAAGAGGAGCCAACGCGCGGCCCATATTTTCCAATCGAGCCCCCACCACAATTGCAGGACTCCGGCCCCCGCTCAATGACATTCGAATTCGTTTCACAAGAGCCCCACCTTTAAAGCTCGATCCGCAATTTTGTCCGCAACCTGTTGGTCTGTTAAAAAGTCGGTCTCAATGGTTTCTTGACACCGGGAATAGGAAGCCCGGCGTTCGTTCAAAAGTTCCCGCACACGATCAAGGGGAGTCGCCCCCATCAGAAGGGGACGAGGGACGGAGGCCAAATCCAGTCGACGAACAAGAGTTTCGGGAGACGCCGTCAAAAGGAAAACCCGCCCATTCCTCTCCAGTTCATCCATATTGGATTTTCGAAGAGGCACGCCGCCCCCCGTGGCAATCACCGCCTTGTCCATGAGGGAAACCAAGGAAACCGTTTGGGCCTCCAAATCACGGAAGGCGGGTTCCCCCCCCTTCGCGAAAAGATCGGCAATCGAATGACCCGTTTGTTTTTCAATCAGATCGTCTGTATCAAAAAAAGCCCAGCCCAACCGATGGGCCAGCAACTGGCCCACCACGGATTTGCCTGTTGCCATAAATCCGGTCAAAACAATATTCACGAAAGAGGGCGAACGAATGAAGGGAAAGCAAGAGGAAACACATCCCTCTCCCGCCCGCGGGAGAGGGGGACTCGTCTGAGAAATTGAATTAGCACCCGAGCTTGCATTAGAACCGAAGGACGTGTTCCTTGTACCGGGTGAGGTGATCTTGCATTTCCCGAAGGGAGTCCGACCCGAATTTTTCTTTCATGGCCTGGGCCAAGGCAATAGCCGTTACGGCCTCGCCAATCACAGCGGCGCTGGCCACGGGACAGACATCCGAACGAACAATTTCCGCCGTCATCTCGGCCTTCGTCATGATGTTAACGGAACGAAGGGGTTTGCGGAGAGACGCCAAAGGTTTGACCGCCGCACGAATCACGATGGGTTCCCCGTTCGTCATGCCGCCTTCAATGCCACCGGCGTTGTTGCCTTCACGATAAAAACCGCGGCCTTCCTTGTAAAAGATTTCGTCATGGAGCTCGGACCCTTTGCGACGAGCCATGTCAAAACCACGACCCATTTCAACGCCCTTGTGCGCCTGAATAGAAAGGATGGCCTGGGCCAACCTCCCGTCCAATTTCAGGTCCCATTGGGTGTGATTGCCAAGCCCCACCGGGCATCCGGTAGCCATAACCGTGTAAACGCCCCCCAACGTGTCCCCGTTGGCTTTTGCGTCCTTGATGGCGTCCACCATTTTCTCTTCGGCTTTCTTATCCGGACACCGCACCGACGACTTTTCCGCCCGGGAAAAAGCTTCCTCTGGGGAAAGGTCGGCCGTGTGTGCCACAATTCCACCAATTTCCTCAACCCAAGAATAGACCCGGACACCCAATTCTTCCAAAAGTTTTCGGCACACGGCACTGACAGCGGTTCGCGCCGCGGTTTCCCGGGCGGACGCGCGTTCCAATATGTCCCGAGTGTCCTTTCGGTCAAATTTCAAGCATCCCACCAAATCGGCGTGGCCCGGACGGGGACGGGTGAGGCGAAATTTCTCTTGTTTGTCTTCCGCTTCCACCGACATGATCTTTTCCCAATTCTCCCAATCTTTATTTTCGATCTGAAAGGTAATGGGCGATCCCAGGGTTTCTCCCCATCGAACCCCGGAAAGAAATCGCGACTTGTCCTTCTCAATATATTGGAGGCGTTCCCCACGCCCAAAACTGTACTGCCGACGGGAAAGTTCTTGATTGACATAGGACTCCGTCACCGGAACTCCGGCGGGAATTCCTTCCAAAATGGCCGTCAAGCTGGGGCCGTGTGATTCTCCTGCGGTGGCGTAACGGATCACGGTATCTTCCTTTCGTTTAAGGCGGCGCGCACGGCGGCACCCATAATTTCTCTCAACTGCCGAGAGTCATAGTTTACCTTTTTCAGATCTTCACGAAACCATTGTTCAAAAGCCAAGGCCCCTTGATTGATCAGCATCCCCAACCCGTCCGACGCCAAAGCGCCAACGGAACGGGCCGCCTTTAGGAGGGCCGTCTCCCGATGATAGACCATGTCGTAAACGGAAAGCCCCCCCCGCAGGTCTTCTGGGGGAACAGCACAGGGATCCCCCTCCTTCAATCCCACTGAAGTGGCGTTAATCAGCAAGACCGCTCGCTCAGCCGCCTCGTGAACATCCTGCTGAACCCGGACCTCCACCTTTCTTCCCGAAGTCGATTGAAATTCTCGCGCCAATACCTCCGCCCGATCCAGGGAACGATTGACCAGAATGATCTCCCGTGGAGGCCGAGGAGAGTTCCCAAGCGAAAAGAGCGCCGCCCGAGCGGCTCCCCCGGCCCCCAGGAGGACAACGGACTCCCCTTCCCATCCCATCGATTGCTCCCGCAAATCTTCCAACAAACCTTCCCCATCGGTGTTATAGGCTTCCCATCCCTGGGTCCCTCGGAGCAGCGTATTGGCCGCTCGACAGGCGGCGACATTTCCTTTCAACTCCCGGGCCAAACCCAAAACCCGCTCTTTATGCGGGATCGTCACATTAAACCCTTCCAATCGCCCCCGCTCCAATCCCCGCAGGAAGTTCTCCCAGTCCTCCGGGGAAACCCGGAGAGCTCGGTACGCCGCAGGAATAGTGAAGTGAGTCAGCGCCGCGTTGTGCATCACCGGTGAGAGGGAATAGTCCAGAGGCCAACCCACAACACCGAACCGGCGCGCCGCCTGGGGAGCATCGGAAAAAATCAGGTCAAGATCCACCAACGGACAACCCCTTCACTCGAAATGTGGGCGCGCCGTAGGTCCCTTGCCAGGAAAGATCATCGGCCACGGCGTCCACTCCGGACAAGAGGTCCAACATGTTTCCAGAGAGGGTGACCCCCCGGACCGCCCGGATCCCCATTCCTTTTTCCCAGAGGATCCCCGATGCCCCCACAGAAAAATCCCCGCTCACAGGATCCGCTGTGTGCATGCCGATCACATCCCGCACCACAAAAGCTCGCGGCGTGGACCGATAGAGTTCATCTACGGAACAAGCCCCTGGAGCCAAACAAAAATTGGTCACACCCGGCGAGGGCGGCGTTTCCCGTCCGGAGCGGGAGGCGTTTCCCGTACTCGCCACCTGAGCTCGAACCGCCGTCACTGTATCGTGCAAATACGTCCGGAGAAAGCCACGTTCCAATACCACGGTTCTCTGTTTCGGAACCCCCTCATCGTCCCACACCCCAGCGGCGACGCCACCCCGCAACCGCCCATCATCAATAAAGGTCGTCAGAGGAGACCCCACCCTCTTCCCCAACCGCTTCGTCAGAAAGGATCTCCCCTTCTGGACCGCATCCCCCAAAACCGCCTGGGAAAAAAGTTCAACCACATCCACCCCCACCCGAGGGGTCACGATCACCGGCCACAATCCGGAAGGAATCGGACGAGCCCCAAAAGAAGTCAAAAGTCGTGCGCGGACGTCTTCCACCACACCCCGCGGGTCAAGATCCGCCCACTGTCTTTTTTCGGTTGATCCCCAGGCGGTTTCCGTTTCTTTTCCTGCCGCCCCCAAAACTTCCGCGCTAAAAGAAACAGTACTCCAGGGTTCGGCCACGGAAATCCCTCGGGAATTGACAATGGCATGAATACCCGACGCCTCGTGAAAAGTCAAGCTGAGCGCTTTTTTCAACCGCCGGTCCCCTTTCAAGGCCATGCGTTCCAAGCGCTTCAGAAGGCCGAGCAGATCCTTCTCCCCATAAGGAAAATCAAGAACAGGTTTTTGATCCCGCCCCATGGAAAGAGGAGTTCCCTTTCGAGAAACCGAAGGCAACCTCCGTGTCTTATCGGGAAAGGTGAAGCGAGCCGATTCGCAAGCGAGGTCGAAAAGACTGTGAACACCCAAAGCCGATGTATTGGTCCCACTGGCAAACCCTTGACGACCATTCTTCACCACTCGGACCGAAACCCCCGATCCCACACCCGAAGAAACAGTTTTAGGCCGCCCTTCTGACCAGGACACTTCACGTTCTTTCTCGTGCTCAAAAAACAATTCAGTGGCCCACCCATCCAAGGGAAGCCGCTGAAGGGAACGAAGGGCGTCGCGAAGGAGGGAACGGCGGGAAAAAGACAAAGGAGTTAGGGACGCTTTTTTTGTAAAGAACGAGACTGCCGCAGAAGGAACATGCCGTGGGGATCCTGGGGATTTCCTTTAAGGAACATAAGGGCGATTGCCGCGGCGTCCTCGAAACGGCTTTCGTTGAAAGCCTGATACCCGACCAACAAGGGATCGGGAGCGGGGACAAAACGTCGGCGCGACGCAGACAAGTTGAGGAACCCCGAATAAAGGAAGAGGACAGATCCCAGTAAAGCTAAAAGCCCCCATTTGCGACGATAATGCAACAAATGGGAATCATTGAAAAGGAACATCCTCGCCCACGCGTTGACACGCAAAACTAAAGTTGGACGGTAGAGATAGGCCAAACTAATTCCCAGAAGAAATAGCCCAATAAAGATTTTGCCAACGGATTCCATAAGACGATTCCCTCCCTAAGATATTCGGGCCCGGGCGGACTCGAACCGCCGACCCTCTGCTTAGAAGGCAGATGCTCTATCCACCTGAGCTACGGGCCCACCCGTGGGTGATACAGTTCGTGGATTATATCACTTGGAAAATAAAGTTGTGGCCGTATCGGGCCAAAGCGGCAAAAATCTTTACCCCCGGCCGAGAGAATCGTCCTCCAAAAGCCGCAGGAGATATTGCCCATACTCATTTTTTTTCATGGGTTCGATAAGGAAACGAAGCTGATCGGAAGATATGTACCCCTGGGTATAGGCAATTTCTTCTAGGCAAGCCACCCGCAACCCTTGCCGGTCTTGAATGGTCTCGATAAAATTAGACGCCTGCAACAAGGACTCGTGGGTTCCGGTATCCAACCAGGCAATGCCCCGCCCCAGCTTGACCACATTCAATTCCCCCCATTCCAAATAGGTCCGGTTAATATCGGTAATCTCCAGTTCCCCCCGTGCGGAAGGAACCAGTTTCGACGCCACATCAAGAACACGGTTGTCATAGAAATACAGCCCCGTCACTGCAAAATTCGATTTGGGCGTTTTGGGTTTTTCTTCGATAGTGACGGCTCGACCGTTCGTGTCAAAAGAGATCACTCCATACTCTCCCGGTTTTCGCACTTGGTAGGCAAATACCGTGGCCCCGGTTTTATGCCCAGCGGCCCGGCGGAGATCCGCCACCAACCCATGTCCATAGAAAATATTGTCCCCCAAGACGAGAGCCACACCCTCTTTACCAATGAAGTCCCGGCCAATCGTAAACGCTTGGGCCAATCCCCCCGGGGTAGGTTGCACCGCGTAGGAAAGATGAAGACCAAAGGGTGAACCATCCCCCAGCAGCCGAACAAATCCCTCCTGTTCGTGGGGGGTTGTGATCAAAAGGATATCCCGGATCCCAGCCAACATCAGAACCGAAAGGGGGTAATAGATCATGGGTTTATCGTAAACAGGAACCAATTGTTTGCTGACCCCTCGCGTGAGAGGGTAAAGCCGTGTACCCGATCCACCAGCCAAGATAATCCCTTTCATAAGGCCTTCTCCTTCTGGAGCAATTTTTTTTTCGATTTAATACCGCCAGAACCTGAATACCCCCCCAACGTTCCATCCGAACGAACCACCCGATGGCAGGGGACGGCAGGGGCAAAGGGGTTGGCTCCCAAAGCGCGTCCCACCGCCCGGGCCGCCCCCGGTTTTCCAATACGATCCGCGATCCACCCATACGAACGAGTTTGCCCTGCAGGAATTTCAGCGCAGGCACGCCAGACCGATTGAAAAAAGGGGGGGTACCGTGACAACTGATCTAAAATACGTTTAGGAAGACGCACTGGGAACTCCTTTAGAAAACACCGCTTTTTCTCGACGTGAACGATGAAACATAATGGCAAACCTATGGGCCTCATCCCGTAGACGCTGAAGCAACTGCAACGCCGGAGCGTCTTTGGGAAGACGCACGGGATCTTTTCGCCCAGGTTGAAACACTTCTTCATCCCGCTTGGCCAGGGATGCCATAGGGACCCGCCTGTCCGTCACAGCCGTGAGAGCCCGCCCGGCCGCGGACAGTTGCCCGGGCCCCCCATCAATCAATATCAAATCTGGCCAAGGGAGTCCTTCCTCTTTCACACGGCGATAGCGACGCCCCACCACCTCGGCCATGGAAGCGAAATCATCCACCCCAGGAACAGTTTTAATGATAAACCTTCGGTAGGCTTTTTTGTTGGGCCGGCCCCGATCGAAAACGACGAGGGAGGCCACGGTCTCCGCCCCTTGGATGTGGGAAATATCGAAACACTCCATCCGGAGGGGAGGGCGCGGCAAAGATAACGCCGCCTGCAACTCTTGCAACGCCCGAGTGGACTCGAGACGGCCTTTGACCTCCTCTTCTCTCACCGATCGGAAGGTCACGGGTTCGCGAATGTGATTTAAAGCCTCCAAACTATCCCGCAGTTGGGCGGCACGTTCGAAGGCCAAATTCTCGGCGGCCTCTTTCATTTCATCCCGCCAGACCGATAAAAGCTCGCTGTTCTTTCCTTCAAAAAAAAGGCGGGCCCGTTCCACCGTTCTCCCGTAGTCTTCTTTAGACACGCGCCCCAAACAAGGGGCTGGACACTCCCCCGTGTGCAGATAGAGACAGGATTTGACCTTCTCGTAAGTGTAAACGCTTCCCTCCTTAATTTCAATGTCGCAGGGACGCAGGAGGAAAAGGCGATTTCGCCAAACCCAATCCAGCAGATGCCGTACCGCCCGAACATTGGGGTAGGGCCCAAAATAATCCGCGCCGTCCCTCAGCCGAGAACGGGTCAACCGCAAGCGCGGAAAATCCTCGTTCAAACTTAATTTGACAAACGGATAACTTTTCCCGTCTTTCCACATGACATTGTACAGTGGCAGATGTCGTTTGATAAGCCGCTGTTCCAGAACAAGAGCGTCTCGCTCACCCGCGGCGTTAATATAATCGATGTGCCGCACATCGGCCATCAGCGCACGGATTTTCGGTTCAACATCAAGCCGAAAATAGTTGGCCACCCGCTTCCGAAGATCGATGGCCTTCCCGATATAGAGAATCCCCCCCGAGGAATCCCGCATCAGATAGACCCCGGGCCCATGGGGAATGGTGTCCAGGAGGGTGTTACTCAGGGGAGGGCCTCCCTAAATTGGGACGGCGGATCATCTCGCGCAAATGACCAAACTCCTCCATCCGAAACAACCATGTTAAAAGAAGATAGAATCCCGTCCCCACCAGAACCGCGCCCAAAGCCCGAAAGGGAACAGGCCCCGGCCCCCAGCGCAACAAAGCCCACGCCCCGACGGCCATAACACCGGACGCCACCCCACTGGCCAAAGCGGTTTTCAAAATTCGACGTCCCCCCAAAAGCCCCATGTCACGACGAAGAAGAAACAACAACACCCCCCCATTAACGAAAGAGGCCAACGCCGTCGCAAAGGCCAACCCGGCGGGCCCCCACCGTCGCATCAGTATCAGATTTCCAACCATATTCACTGCTAAACAAATCGAAGCCACTTTAACCGGGGTTTTGGTATTTCTCCGAGCGTAAAAAGCCGTCACCAACACTTTCACAAGCGCGTAGAAGGGCAACCCCAGGGTGTACGCCACGAGAGCGGCCGCGGTCAAATCGGTTTGGCGCGCGGTAAAAAGTCCGTGTTGAAAAAGTGTATAAACCAATGGCTGGGCCAAAACGATTAACCCCACCATGGCCGGGATAACCAAGAAAAGTGTCATGCGGAGAGAAAAATTAAGATTTTCTTTAAAGGCACCCCATTCCGCGCGAGCGGCGCTCATGGACAAATGAGGAAGCGTGGCCGTCGAGATGGAAATTCCAAAAAGTGCCAAGGCGAATTGCATGAGCCGGTTCGAATTGTAAAGAGCCGTCACAGACCCTTCCATTAAAAACGACGCGCAGATGGTATCGACATAAGCGTTCACCTGATCGATCGAGAGACCCCACAAAGCGGGAAGAACCAACAACCCCACCCGCTTCAAATCCGGATGTCCTAAATTCCATCGCCACCGCGGGGCGAGTCCTTCGCTTCGAAGGGCAGGCCACATCAGAGCCAAGTGAAGAAGTCCTCCCACCGAGGTACTGATCGCGAGTCCTTGAATGGGGTTCAAGGCCCATTGTTTGAGACACAACACGTAAACGATGGTTGTGACCGACAGCATGGCTGGCGCGAGAGCGGGGATAAAAAAGTGCCCCAACGCGTTCAAAGCCGCTGACGAGAGAGCCGCCAAACAAACGAAGAATAAGAAAGGAAACATCAGACGGGTTAACGTCACTGTCCGTTCGAAGGTGCCCGGTTCGGCGGACTTAAATCCTCCAGCCGCCAAAGACACGATCCATGGGGACCCCACCATCCCCACCCCCACAATCACCAGCAGCAAAAGACCGAGAGTGGTGAAAAGGGTGTGAAAAAAATCGCGTGCCTCGCGGGGTTCGTGCTTTGCCAAATGCTCAGAAAACACAGGAACAAAAGCGGTCGCCAGTGGGCCCTCCCCCAACATCCGACGGAAAAGGTTGGAAAGGCGGAACGCGGCGTAAAAAGCATCGGTCACATGACCGCCGCCAAAAGCGCTCGCCACCAACGCGTCCCGCACGTAGCCAAGTAACCGCGAAAAAAAAGTGGCCACAGAAACCAGCCCCGCGTGCCGAACGAATTTTGTGGACTTCATTTCGTTATTGACGCGGAAAGCGGAAAAATGTATTTTACCGCACTATGGCAAAGCTTAAGACCGGACGTCACACGTCCTCCCTTAAAGAAGTTCGTAAGGCAAAACGCCGTCGTTGGGCCAACGTCGCCGCCAAAACAGGCGCGCGCGGTTTGTCCAAAGAATTTCGAGCCGCTCTCCAGGCGAAAGATGCCGCCAAGGTGAAGGAACTTCTTCCCAAGGTCATGTCCTCCTGGAAAAAGTTGGGAAACCGCAACACGGTTCACCCAGCCAATGCGTCCCGAAAAATCGCACGCTTTTCGCGCGCGGCGCACAAAGCCCTTAAATCCGCTTAACCGCGGCAACTTCATCCTCCGTTAGGGTCCACACCAAACGCGTTAAATCGGCGTCAGGGGAACCACGTCCCGTTTTCATCGAGACGTCGGCCTCCACCAGCCGGTCCAATGCGTTGAGCAGGTGGCCCCATGTCCAGCGAGCAACAGCTCGTTCCAAATCCGCTTGAGCGTCCAATAAACCCACGCGAAGACGATCGAACACCTGTTTCTTGCCAACACGGTTTTCCGTTAAAAGAGCTTTTCCCAAACAAAGTTTTTGTATGGCCCGAATAAGCTGGGGCAGAAGCTTCTCCGCCGGATCCCCGTTGTTCCGCATGAGCTCAAGGAGGGACAGCGCTTTGACCCTGTCTTTCCGCCACAACACCCGTTCCCATTCCATAAAACGTAACGTCGAGCGGGTACCCCCACAAACGTCAACATCTTCCATCGTAATAGAGGGCCGGTCTTTCACATAAAGTTTTAGTTTTTCAAGCTCCTGAACCAAATCAGGCAAACGGGGCCCCACCGCGTCCAACAACGCCTGGGCCGCCGCGCGATCCATCTGTTTTCCGGCGGTTTCCGCTCGGCGAATGACCCACGCGGGCATTTGATTTTCAAACGGTGGCCATAAAACCGTTAACGCTCCAGCGGATTTTACAGCTTGGACCAAAACAGAACGTTGGTCGACTTTCTCATCCCACAGGAGGACCAAACAGTTGCTCGGCGGGATCGTGGGAATTCCGTCCGCCAAACGGTTGGTTTCCGCCGTAGCCAGTTCCGCGGCCCGTCGAACAACGAGGAGTCGCCTCCCCCCAAAAAAAGGCAGAGTGTTCAAAGCGGTCAGTATCGAGCCCGCGCTTGAATCATTCCCATCAAAGACGTCCAACCCCATACCGGAGGGATCGTCGGTCAAATAGTGTTTTTTGAGAAGTTCAACCGCCTCTTCTTTCGTGAGGGTGTCGGGCCCCCCCAAGAGGTAAACCCGGTGAAAAACACCCTGGGACCACCCTTTAATAAGGTTGGAGAGCGGGAATTCCGCAGCGGAAGGCAAGTCAGTAGGGGGACGGCGGCGCCACCCGCGGGTCGATGGGCGGCAGGGGGGGCCCGGCGTCCGCGGGCGGGAGCGTTTTTTCAGGGACCTTCCGGGCACTGGCTCCCGTCACCGAACCAAACCCTTCAATGGTCCGTTTCACGATGTCCCGGGAAAAGAAATCCCACACCCGTTCCCGAGCTTCTTCCTCGGTCATTCCCCCCAGTTGGGTTTCAACGAAGTACCGATAGGATTGCTCCAATCGGGGCTCTTCCCATAAAACCTTGTTTTCCCGACGGTCGAAGAACCGGACGTCAATGATCACCCACAATCTGTATTCCACAGCCTGATTGTTGGAGTCGTACGTCACGACCTGCCGGATGTAATTGACGATCTCGCCTTCCAACACCCCGTCGGCTTTATCAACAGTCCCTTCGAAGGGCAATCGTCCATCCCGAATCAATTCCTGTTCCAAAAAATAACGGAAGCGATCCTCCAACCCGAAATATTGTGTTTGATTCTTAAAGGTCCGGAGACCGATTTTTTGAATGGAAGGAGGCAGAATGACATTCGCCGGCTGCCTGAATTCATCCAACCCCGCACACCCCATCAGCCCGGCCAGGCACGCCAAGATCACCCCGCTTTTTCGACCTCTCATCATGGTTTTCCCCCCTTCAACCCAATAACAAAATTGACCATGCGCCCCGGCACATGGATTTCCTTTAATAGGTTTTGACCTTCTAGTGACTCAACCACCTTGGGCAATAATTTCGCCGCAGCCAAAACCCCCGCGGCGGGAGTGCCCACCGGAACCGATAGCCGATCTTTCAATCGTCCGTTCACCTGCACGGGATATTCCACGAAATCCTCCACCAACAAAGCGGGGTTGGCCCGCGGCCAAGTGTGCACGCACACCAACCCCTTCCCCCCACGTTGCTCCCACAACTCTTCCGCCAAATGGGGCGCCAAAGGGGAGAGAAGCAGCGAAAGGGTTTCCAAATCCTCATCCGCCACCCCGCCCGTCAACCCGTTCGCGTATTCCATCAGGGACGCAATGGCCGTATTGAATTTAAAATTTTCGATCCGGTCGGTCACCGCGTGAATAGCCCGGTGACGAGCCCTTTCGGTTTTGTCTCCGGGAACCCGAGGGGCATCCAACAGCCGCCAAACCTTAAACAGAAACCGGGTCACTCCTTCCACCGTCCGCATGTCCCAGGGCTTTTCCGCTTCGAAATCCCCCATAAACATTTCGTACAACCGCATGGCGTCAGCCCCGTGCCGATCGATAACATCGTCCGGGCTAATCACGTTTTTCTTGGATTTGGACATCTTCTCTTTAAGTTCCCGCAACACCTCTCCCGTAGCCTTCAGGGTAGGTGGGACCTTGGAAAAATCGATCTCATCGTAGGGATGATACGCCCCCAAACTGTCCTGGTAACTGTAAGAGAGAATCATGCCCTGGTGACGCAGTTTGTGGAAGGGCTCTTTGGATGACACCAACCCCAAATCAAAAAGGACCTTGTGCCAAAACCGAGCGTAGAGGAGATGAAGAACCGCGTGTTCCGCCCCCCCCACGTAAAGGTCCACACCGTTGGGGCCCATCCAGGCTTTCTCGGTTTCCGGACTCCAGGCCGCCGTAGTGTTCACCGGATCGATGTAGCGAAGATAATACCAACAAGACCCCGCCCATTGGGGCATGGTGTTGGTCTCGCGACGAGCCGGCCCCCCGCAACGGGGACACGTCGTTCGAACCCATTCCTCGACAGCCGCCAAGGGAGATTCTCCCGTCCCCGTAGGTTCGTATTTAGCCACATCCGGGAGAAGAACCGGCAGTTGATCTTCAGGAACAGGCACCGGCCCCCCGCATGGAGCACAATGGACAATGGGAATCGGTTCTCCCCAATACCGTTGGCGAGAGAACACCCAGTCCCTCAATCGATAGTTCACCGCCCCTTTTCCCGCTTTCTTTTCTTCCAACCATTTAGTGATTAAGCGTTTAAACTCCGCGGTGGGCAATTCATCAAAAGGACCACTGTTCACCGCCACGCCTTCCTCTTCAAAAGCACTTTCTAGGTTCTCTTCAGGATGGAAAGGTTCCGAGAGGGGCCCCTTCGCAACCGGCGCCACCACACGGCGGATGGGAAGACTAAACTTTCGGGCGAATTGAAAATCTCGGGAATCGTGGGCGGGCACGGCCATGATAGCGCCTGTACCGTAACTGATCAGAACATAATCCGCCACCCAAACAGGGATCTTTTCTCCGTTGACCGGGTTCACAGCGAACCCTCCTGTGAAGACCCCGGTCTTATCCTTAGCCAAATCGGTTCGTTCCAAATCAGACTTCGCCCGGGCCTGTTCTTGATAGGCGGCCACCGCCACCCGCTGGGCCTCCGTTGTAAAAGCGTTCACAAGGGGGTGTTCCGGGGATAAGACCATATACGTGGCACCAAAAAGAGTGTCCGGCCGGGTGGTGAATATTTTCAAGGTTTTCCCCGCCGCGGATTCTGGCGAATCCCCCGCAAAAAGGACTTCCGCCCCTTCCGACCGCCCGATCCAATTCCGTTGCATAGCCAAAGTGGATCCGGGCCAGTCCAGTCCATCCAAATCGGCCAAAAGTCGATCCGCGTACGCGGTGATTTTCAAAAGCCATTGGCGCATGTCCCGCCGTTCCACGGCGGTGCCGCATCGTTCACAACCGCCCTGATGAACTTCTTCGTTAGCCAACCCCGTTCGACAACTGGGGCAAAAGTTAATGGGGCTCACCCCTTCATAGGCCAAGCCTTTCTTGTACAGCTGAAGAAAAATCCATTGGGTCCATTTGTAATAGGCGGGATCGGTGGTGTCCACCTCCCGATCCCAATCGTAGGAGAACCCCAACGATTTAATTTGACGTTTAAAATTAGCGACGTTTTTTTTCGTCACCTCCCGGGGATGTTGGCCCGTGGCGATGGCGTGGTTTTCAGCGGGCAACCCAAAAGCGTCCCACCCCATGGGATGAAGAACGTTATACCCCTGCATCCGCTTGAACCGGGAAAGGATATCCGTGGCCGTGTAGCCTTCCGGGTGCCCCACATGGAGCCCCGCCCCCGACGGATAAGGAAACATGTCCAGGATGTAAAATTTTTTCTGGCCCGGATCTGCCCCCGCGCGAAACACACCGGCTTTCTCCCACCGCTCCTGCCACTTGGGTTCAATTATTTTAGCGTCGTAGTGTTCGGACATAAATCAGGCTCTCCTCAACCAAAGAAGAAATTCTTGGTTACCCTCCGGCCCGGTGATGGGGGACACGCGTTTTCCTAAGGACACAAATCCACCCGTAACAGCGAACTGTTCAATATGTTCCAAAACCCTCTGGTGAACAGAGGGGTCCCGCACCACACCTTTCGGCGCCTCTTTGGGTCCCACCTCAAATTGTGGTTTCACTAAAATCACTAATTCCGTCCCCTTTGGTAAAATCTCCGAAAGATGGGGAAATACTTTTTCCAAGGAAATAAAGGAAACGTCCACCGAGACAAACCCCGGACGATCGGGGCCACTACCGTCGCTCGACAAGAACGCGGAAACCTCTTCCCGCGTCACTTTCAAGATGTGCGTTTTTTCCCGGTTCACCACACGGGGGTCGTTCCTCAATTTCCAATCCAACTGACCATGCCCCACGTCCACCGCCAAAACCCGGGCGGCTCCCGCCTGAAGAAGACAATCGGTAAATCCCCCCGTGGAGGCGCCCACGTCCACACAGGCCCGTCCCGCCACATCGATCCCAAATTCGCTCAAAGCCGCCTGCAATTTCAGGCCACCCCGGGAGACAAATGGCAAACTCTCAACCCGTTCCAAGACCTGATCCGGCGAAACCAATTCCCCCGCCTTCACCATTCCCAATCCCGGCGCCCGAATCCGCCCACTGAGAAGGATCGCCTGGGCCTCTTTTAAATCTTTCGCCAACCCCCGCTTCACCACCAACGCATCCAATCGAACCTTCATTCAATTCCTATGCGGGGCATTGATAAACGGGCGACTTAGGATTTCAATCCTGCCGTTAACCGTTCCTGATGGAGCTCCAACACCCGGTCCGCTATTTTCGCGGCGGAAAGGCCCACCTTATCCCGCAGTTTATCCTGTGTTCCATGCTCAACAAAACTGTCCGGAAGCGCTATGCTCCGAACCTCCACGGAAGCCCCTTCCAAGGTTTCACGCACCGCGCCGTTAAAACCACCCACCCCCGTATTTTCTTCAACGGTAACCAAAAGCGGCGCCTTTCGCGCAACGTCCAAAAGGAAATCCCGGTCCAGGGGCTTAACAAATCGCGCGTTCACCACGCCCACCCGCACACCCTTCTCAGCCAAAATATTGGAAGCCTCCAAACACGTCTGAACCGGGTGCCCAATGGCCAACAACGTTGCGTCGGTTCCCCCCCGAAGAATCTCCCCTTTTCCGATGGGAAGCAACTTGAATTGACTGTCCATAGGAACACCTAACCCCGCGCCCCGTGGATACCGGATCACCGAAGGGCCCGGCAGATTGAGCGCTGTCTTCAACATGTGTTGAAGCTCGTTCTCATCTTTCGGCGCCATAACAGTGAGGTGCGGCATCATCCGCGTGAAAGAAAGGTCAAACGTCCCATGGTGCGTGGGCCCATCATCCCCCACCAACCCCCCGCGGTCCAAACAAAAGACCACCGGAAGTTTCTGAATACAAACATCATGAATCATCTGGTCAAACCCCCGTTGCATGAACGAGGAATAAATAGCCACCACCGGTTTCAAACCGCCACACGCCAACCCCGCGGCAAAGGTGGCGGCGTGTTGTTCCCCCAACCCCACATCGTAGAATCGTTTCGGAATTTCCTTGCGAAAAAGATCAAGGCCTGTCCCCTCCGGCATGGCGGCGGTGATGGCAACAATTTTGGGATCTTCTTGGGCCAACTGCACCAAGGTTCGTCCGAAAACTTGGGTGTAAGAGGGAGGGCCGCCCGCTCCCTTGACCATCTCGCCCGTCTCAGGATTAAACCGGGTCACCCCATGATATTTAATGGGGTCCGCCTCGGCCGGTTCGTAACCTCGCCCTTTCTTGGTCACAATGTGAAGGACGTGTGGCCCCTTCAACTTTTTAGCGGCTTTTAAGATTTCGATCATTTGGGGCAAATCGTGTCCGTCGATGGGGCCGATGTAGCCAAACCCCATTTCCTCAAAAAGAACGCCGGGAAACAAGAGTACTTTAACCCGCCGGGCCACCCGCAACAAATAAGGACCGTAAAAACTTATTCGGGTGAGAAATCGCTCCACCCGCTTTTCCATGCGACGGAAAGCCCCCGCCGTCGTAAGTTTCGCCAAAAACGCGCCAAAGGCCCCCACCCGGTGCGAAATAAACATTTGGTTGTCGTTCAAAACGACCAACAAGTCCGTCCCGATGTGCCCCGCGTTCTGAAGCGCTTCAAAGGACATGCCTCCGGTCAAGGACCCGTCGTTCACGCAGGCGACCACGTGATGATCTTGCTTCAAAACGTCCCGCGCCGCGGCAAACCCGACCGCCGCGGAAATGGCCGTCGAGGCGTGACCCGCCCCAAACACGTCGTGTTCAGATTCGGTCCGCGTCAAAAACCCCGAGATGCCCCCAAACTGACGCAACGTATGAAACCGATCCCGGCGTCCCGTCAATAGTTTGTGGGGATAAGCCTGGTGCCCCGTGTCCCAAATAATTTTGTCCGTGGGGGAATCGTAAACCCGGTGGAGGGCGATGGCCAACTCCACAGTTCCCAGCCCCGCGCCCAAATGGCCACCGACTTTCGATGTCACTTCCAGAATTTTTTCCCGGATATTTTTTGCCAAGACAGGCAAAAGATCCTCTCGGACTTTCTTCAGATCTTCTGGGCTGTTCACTTCATCTAAGATATTCATTGTCGATCCTTTTTAGTGATCTCGTTCGATCATGTAGTCGGCCAAGGCAGAAAGAATAACCGCGCGAGCCCCGAAAATCCGAAGAGCTTTTTTAGCGTCCGTCACCGCGCGATAGGCACGCCGTCGTGATTCCTCAAGTCCGTACACTTGAGGGAAGGTCAATTTTTCGTTGTCCTTATCGGAACCGCGCTTTCCCAACAATTTCTTGTCTCCCACGATATCCAAAACATCGTCAGCGATTTGAAACGCCAACCCAATATTCTCCCCGTACCGGGACAAGGCCCGGCGTTGGGCCGTGGTGGCACCGGCCAACACGGCTCCCGCGTCCAAACTGGCTTGAATGAGCGCCCCCGTTTTGTGCCGGTGAATGTAATCAAGGACCTGGGCCCGATTCCCGTTCAGGGCCGCGTTTCCTTCACTCACCAAATCCACCGCCTGGCCCCCCACCATGCCGAGAGATCCCGCCGCCCGCGCCACAACTCGAACCGATTCCACCACCCATTCGGGTCGAATCCCTTTGATCTCCGCGTTCCGGGAAATAAGCTCAAAGGCGAAGGTCAACAACCCATCCCCGGCCAAAATGGCCAACCCTTCCCCAAACACTTTGTGGTTCGTTGGCCGTCCCCGCCGCAAATCATCGTCGTCCATGGCCGGCAAATCGTCATGGACCAAAGAATAGGTGTGCAACACTTCCAACGCACACGCCGTGGGAAGCGCGTTCTTAGAATCGCCTCCGCAAATTTCCGCCGCCGCTAAACACAGAATCGGACGAAGCCGTTTTCCTCCCGCAAAAACCGAGTAACGCATGGCCTTGTGAACCACTTCCGGGGGACGAGCCTCCCGAACCAAGAACCGGTTTAACGCCTTGTCCACCACCGTTCCCTGGCGTTTCATGAACGACAACAATTTTGCCTGTGTGGCCTGGGTCACCCATTAGTTCCTTTCGAATGTTTTATTGATCCGCTCAATGGACCGGGCCTTACCCGTTCCTTCATCCACATCAACAATCACCGCGCAAAATTGCGCGTGACCTTCCGCCACCGAGAGCCGCACGCGCACCCCGGTTAAAAACCGTTCCAGAGCTGAGGCCCGATCGCCCCCAATCACCCCGTCCCGGGGTCCCGCCATGCCCACGTCGCCAATAAAAGCAGTTCCCCCCGGCAAAAGACGTTCGTCTGCCGTTTGCACATGGGTGTGGGTACCCAAAACCGCCGACACACGACCGTCCAAATACCATCCCATAGCTTGTTTCTCACTGGAAGCGTCGGCGTGCATATCCACAAGTGTCACATCCGCCGATAAACCGTTGAGCAGCCCATCCGCCGTGCGAAACGGACAATCGATGCTGTCCATGTGGTGCCGCCCCATCACTTGAAGTACCGCCACGTTTTTCCCCTGAACCGGATAAACGCCCAACCCTCGTCCCGCCAAGGAAGGCGGGTAATTCGCCGGCCGAAGGATCCGTGGATCTTTCAAGAGCGGCAAGGTCTCTTTCCGATCCCAAGTGTGGTTGCCCAGGGTAAACACATCGAGCCCCGCGGCAAAGAGTTCCTTCGCCACCGATTCGGTCAACCCCCGGCCCCCCGCCGCATTCTCCACATTCCCCACAGCAAAATCGATGGCCGATTCCCGTCGAATCAACGGGACAAAATGACGAACAGCCTCACGCCCCGGCCGCCCATAAATATCACCCACAAAAAGAATACGCACGGCCGGGTCTCCCGTCAAAAAATAGAAGGATTATGTAACTGCTCAGGTCCAGACGTTTCTCCCTCTCCCGCTCGCGGGAGAGGGTCAGGGAGAGGGTGGGGTTTCCAATGGTGAACCGATCGGAGACCTGAAGAATTCCAAGATTATATCAAAAGAGACCCGGTTTCGGAGAAAACGGGTTACCGCCCCACCACAGATCCGACCCAAAAAAGGGCCAATCCCAACACCGCACTCCCCACCGCGTAAAGCAGGGCACCGGAAGTAAACCCCGCCTTAACCAATTGGGCCGTGTCCAAGGCAAACGTCGAAAATGTGGTAAATCCTCCACAAAACCCCGCCATAAGAAACAACCGTGCCCCAGGGCTCAAACGGAAACGAATTTCAGCCCAACTGAAAAAGATGCCGATCAAAAAACAGCCGGCCAAATTGGCCGCCAAGGTCCCCCAATGAAACGCCGTCCCCCAACGTCGAACGAGGATATCGGAAAGGCCCACCCGCGCGACCCCGCCCAGCGCACTTCCTAACGCCACACACAAATAGAGCTTAAACACCGCGCACCCGAAACAAGCGCGATGGGGATACCACCTGATCCACTTTCCGGTCATGGGCAGCCCGGGGCAAGCGCACCGCCATTTGTTCATCAAAACAAACACCGATGGTTCGGAGCGAAGGTCGCCGGACCAGAAACCGGTCGTAGTACCCAGCGCCCGCCCCCAGCCGGTCCCCCCGGGAAGTAAACGCCGCCCCAGGAACCACCAGGAGGTCCAAACCCTCCACCCATTGGGGAGAAACCGGCTCCAAAATCCCATAAACATTTTGTTGCAACTCTTGAGCAAACTGAAGGGGTTTCCCTCTCCCGCTAGCGGGAGAGGGGTAGGGAGAGGGGATTTTTTTCCCTCCGCGATTGACTTCAGAACGATTAAAAGAAACTTTTTGTTTAAGAGACGGTCTTCCATCAGCCAAAACAGCAAACCGCATTCCCCCCCGTCCAGGAAACACCACCGGGACAGCCACCGTTTTCCCTGCAGCATGGGCCAACGCAATAAGCGGAGCCGTATCGATCTCATAAGGCAGAGAGAGAAAAAGCCCGACCTTCTTTGCTCGTCGAAATTCAGGAAGCGCCGCCACCCGCCGGGCCACAGCCCGCCCCGCCAACCGCCGTTCTGCCAGCGACAACGAACGGACCTCTTCGCGGAAATGCAACCGAAGAAAATGCTTGTTCCGTGCCATCGGATCGGGGGCTGATTTTTTCATGTCAGGATTTTTTATCCGATGGAACGACGCGACGCTGGGGCCAAAGTAGCTCGTAACGGTCTTTCAACCGCTTTTCATCCCCTTGATCCCCGGGTTCCCAAAAACGGGTCCATTGGGGCATATACTCTTGCGGGGTGAAATGCCCCGGAAAATCATGGGGATATTTGTAGCCCTTTCCATGCCCCAAAGTTTCCTGGTCACGACTGGAATCTTTCAAATGGTTCGGCACTTCGCGGCGTCGCCCCCGATCCACTTCCGCCAGGGCCCGGTTGATCCCCACATAAGAGGAATTGGATTTAGGAGCCACGGCGATATAAACTGCCGCCTGGGCTAAGGGGATGCGGGCTTCCGGCATCCCCACTTTTTCCACGGTCTCGAAAACCGCGTTAGCGATCATAATGGCCCGGGGGTCCGCGTTTCCCACATCTTCGGACGCACAAATCAAAAGCCGCCGCGCCACGAACCGAGGGTCTTCCCCCGCCGCCAACATCTTCGCCATCCAATAAAGAGCCGCATCCGGGTCCGACCCCCGCAAAGATTTTATGAAGGCGGAAATGGTGTCGTAGTGTTCGTCCCCCGCCTTATCGTAGCGAAGCGCCCGCCGTTGGGTGGACGCCTCCGCCACAGACAACGGAATGTGGATGACCCCCTCTTTTTCTTCCGTGGTCAGCACCGCCAATTCCAGCGCGTTCAAAACCCGCCGGGCGTCCCCGTCGGACATCCGGAGGATATGGGTTTCTGCGTCCGGATCCAACCGCACATTCTTTTTTCCAAATCCGAGGTCGAGATCCGTCAACGCTCGACGCACCAACCCCAACAAATCCGTGGGCCCCAAGGGTTTAAACTCGTAGACGGTGGAACGGGAAATGAGCGCCGCGTTGACATAAAAGAAGGGGTTTTCTGTGGTCAGCCCAATCAGGGTAATCAACCCCCGTTCCACATCGGGAAGGAGGGCGTCCTGTTGGGTCCGGTTGAAATGGTGAATTTCGTCTAAAATCAGGAGAGTGCGTAAGCCGCGCGCCCGCTTGCGTTCCCCCGCGGCCGCCAAGATTTTTCGAATATCGGGAATACCGATGGTCACCGCATTGGTTTGTTCCACATGAGCATGGGTTTTCGCCGCCACCAACCGCGCCAAAGCCGTCTTGCCGCAACCGGGAGGTCCAAAGAAAATAGCGGACCGCAACCGATCCGCGTCCACCGCCCGCCGAAGCAAGCTCCCTTCGGCCACCAGATCCCCCTGCCCCACAAACTCCCCCCAATCCCGCGGCGCCATCCGCGCGGCCAGGGGAACATCAATTTCCCCGCGCTGAAGTTCAGTCCCAAAGAGATCCGCTCCCGTCATTTCATGCCCCAAAAACTCCCAGAAAGAAAGGAATTCAAATGGTTTAACCAAAGTTTTTCACCCTCTCCCGCCCGCGGGAGAGGGTGGGCCTCGGGAACGCTTCTCACCGAGGCCCGGGAGAGGGTGGGGGTTAAGCAGTAGGAGCTCCCCGTCAAACTCACCCCAGCGCCTTCTCTAACGATTCAAGAAGCCCCTTGATTTTCGCTTCATCTTGAGGCGGCATTTCCCCCGCCGAATTCTTATTCTTCGACCCCAATTCAAACGCAATATTGAGCGCCGCCAAAACCGCAATTTTCTGCGTGTCCACCAACCCCAACTTCTCCGAAATCTCCTTCATCTTCGCGTCCACGTAGGTGGCCAACTGGTTGGCCTCCAGGGGCGTCAGGTTCCCCGGATCCAGCTCATAGAGCTTGCCAAAAATATCCACACGTAGTTTGTCTTTAACCAGGGGGTTCATGTCACCTTCAAGCCATCCAACTTCGCCAAAATTTTCTCCAACCGCCCCCGGGTCTTATCCCGTTCCGCCACCAATTCACTGTGCTCCCGCAACAATCGGCGGGCCCGCCGACTTTCTTCTTCCATGAGGGCCACCTCCGCTAATAAACGTTCCCGTTCTTTACGAAGATTGTGAATTTCCGCGGTGGCCAGACGGACCTTGTCCGCCAATTTATTAAGGAGAGGTGAAGGCATTTCAGTGTAAGACTAGCAGAAAACATCCCCGCCGACAAGCCAACCCATCGACGGAAAAGGAGGAAGGTTTTATCCGGGGAATTATGCCGAAGTAACCACGGCCCGGGCGACAGTCAAAATGTTCTTTATATCCCCGCGGGAGATCTCGATCAATCCATTTAAGGTGACCAAGATGAGCTCCGCGATCTGACGGGGCGAAAGACCCACAAACCGGTCAATATTGTCCGTAACGAAGTTCAATTGAATATCTTCGGGGCTTTCCTCAATTGAAAACAGATCACGGGATTGTCTAAAAATCGTATGGGTCAGGACAACCCCATCAATAAGGCCACCCGTAGCGATGGCCCGCGGATCGATGAAAATGACTTTAGGCGTCACAGGCAATTCATTTTCTTCCCAAACCCGTTCGATGTCACTTAACGATCCTTGATTGGCGGTAATAAAGACAACCTGTTCTTTTTGCTGTCCCAAAAGTCGCAATCGATCAATCATTTTGGTTTTGAGAAGTGGGTTCGCTGACGAATCCAATAGAAGGGAGATATCCCCCACGATGGGGTGCGTTGTGTCCTGGTTTTTGTTAGCGGGGAACTGACTTGGATTTTGTTTCGCAGTCAAAACCAATTCCCGGAAGAGAAGTCCTAAAACAGCTTCCGTGGGAACGCCCTTCAACCCCAGAGCATTTCTCAAGGCCATAACCGGCGCGAGGGCCCGGCCCCAGACACCCGCAGAGTCTGGAGAAGTTTCCGCAACAGCCCAATCGGCCGACTGCACCGCCAACGCCCCCTCATACTGTTCGTAAATACCCCGCCTGCCTCGCTCCCCAACCCCACTCATCCTGTGCCCAATCAATTCCAACCCCGCCTTCTCCCCCGAAGGGAGAGAAGCGGCGGAGTCCCGCCCCAATAACACGTTCAAGACCGACGATCCGAAGCGGGAGTCCTTCGCACTAAAAGTCACAACCTGTGGAGTAAATTTTTGGCGAACAGCGAATAATTCGTCCTGAACAGCGGGCATGGTGAGTGTGACGCCCGGAAGGTCCTCGAGATCCTCCAGGGAATCTTTCAATAGTCGATCCCGATCCGCAAAACGGGGAGCGTCATACAACACATGTCGAATCAGGGTGAAAAGGACCATTCCCAACCCAAAAAGATAAGCGTCTCCCACCGCGAAAGAAAAGACCGCCAAGGCATACCCCATCTTCCACGTAAAGGGGAACCAGCCTAAGTCTTGCCCCCCCTGGGCATGGTCCCGGTGAAAACTCCCCGCGTTAAGCAGTCCCAAAACCACAAGCAACCCAGCCACGGGCATCGGCAAAGAGAATAACCCCACCACCGCGGAAAGGAGCAAAGGCACACCCCAGTATTTCCCCATTTCCCGCAAAGCCGTATAATCCGCTTCGTTTAATACCAACGGGAACCACCCTGGCAAGGCCCCAAACAGGGATTCCACCCCACGCACCAAAGCGTTCCACCCAACCCGAGTCGCCATGGTTTGCGCCGCAGGAGAGAGGCCCGCGTTCCCTTGATTGGGGAGAGCCTCGGTGGATTTACCTTTATCGGCAGGCGAATCCACGTTATTCACCGCAGCCAAAATTCGTTCCACGAACTCATTGATTTGAGCCAAGACCGTTCCCCCCACCCCCGAGCGCCCTTCGATCTCCTCCCCATTTTGAGATAATTCCTCAAGGAGTTGACTATAAACATCAGAAGGGATTGTGCCTTCCAATCTATGCACAGTCGCAATGTCATAAGTATCGCACCGATTTAGTTTAGAATTATATACTGACACCTCTTTTCGGCCATTTCCATTCTTGAAAAGTAAGATTCTCGATCCCAGAAATGGGTAATATTTCAACGGAACTCTTCCATCTATCTGCATACTAATATCACTAAATAGACGTTCTTGATAATCTCCTTTTCTTAAATCTAAATGTGTATTCATTTCAATAATATTGGGATTTAGATCCCAGTCATCTGTTTTGACGGTCATAACAGAAATGAGCACTGGGCCTAAATCTTCATCGTCTTGAATTACAACAGGACCAAGATTCGTATAGTCATTCCCATCAAGTGACACCTCAGGAAAGACAACCCCTTTCACCGAATCAGCCTCCATGGTTTTCAAATCAAAAACAACATGCCGGGTTGAGCCGTCTTTCTGATGGAGAACACAAGCCGCAAGATTCCTCATATCGGTCCTTGAAATAGAAATCTGTCCCACGTCCCCCCAGACAAAATCGCCATGCTCTCCGTCAAGTTCAACTTTCCCCTTTCGGATAAGAATTCTCAACATTTCCTCTTGAACATGCTCCATCATAACCGCCAACTCTGCCCGGAGAGATTCTTTATTTGTATATAATTCAGTCTCCGCTACACTCCCCGTCTGAAGATTCTTAGGTTCAGCCCAAGCGAGAAAGCCATCCAAATCATTAAGTGGCCTGTGCGGAGAAAAAGTTCCAACGGTATAGGATTTGACAGGAACGCTGGCGGATGGAGAAAAATTTTCATTAATAATTTCCATATAGTATTCATTGGGCGTTTCGGATCCACGATGGAATTCCAAAGTTCTCATGCCTAGCTCTTTCGCCGCCTCTTTCTTCGCTTCAATGAATTGTCTTACCTCTTCCCAGAGGGACTCCCGCGTGACAGTCCCCGGTTTGGTGCTTTTTTCGGGAGCAACCGCTGGTTTTTGGACTTGCGCGGAAACAGCGTCCAGTAAAGTCTGAAGCAGGCCAGATGAGTCGTGATCGGAGGGAGACGTTGGGGAAAGGGCCTGACGAATCGCCTGCAAATCGATAAGGGGTTGAAGACCTTTTTCCAAAATAGAAATAACGGAATCCACTGAATTCGTAACGGGAGGGGCCTGAGCCGCCGGCGTATTGACAGCGCCCATTCCCCCGCGGTCATTGATTGACAACGATTCTTCAATCATATCCCCACCGTTTGTAGGGGAAATCCCTTGAACGGCGTTTAGAACCCTTTCATGTTGGGGAATGAGAATGTTCAACAAGGCCTTCCCCATGGTCTGAACAATTCCTGAGACGCCATTCACCAATTCCCCTCCTTCAGGGGAAGGGACGCCGGCGGGCAAGGGGTTCTCTGTAACATCAGAATCAAGTTGACGGAATGATTCAACTTTCACGGAGGGATTTGGGTCATCATATGAAAACTGTTCATAGATCACTTCATAGAGAGCAGATTCCCCACCCAAATCCCGGTCGATTATTTGGGAAACACGACCGTCCGAGGTTAGCCCAGTAGACATGACCGTGGCATGTGGATCAATTCCCGCACCAAGGAGATCTAAAGGATTTAAAGACTTAGTAACAAGAACCTTAAATCCATCGGAAGACGATTTTTTAAACACCCTCAATATGTTTTCTTTTACCCCATTTTTATTAACAAATTGAATTGACACAACTATATTCCCTTCTTTATCCACCCAAAAGTTATTCGAATAAAATCTTGAATCCTTTGGGTTACCGGAATTCGCCAGGTTAATAAAATGGTTAACAAATAACCTATGATTTTCTTTATAAAAGGCCACTAGAAATGGGGCCGATTTCCCGTATTCATTTTTTGCTTCAACTAAGGCAAATATGTCCCCGTTGTCCCCAATGGCTTTATCCCTGAAGGCATTTGAACTGTAAGCATCCTTATTCTTACCCAAAATTAAAAAACCAGGCATTAAAAAAGATATCTCTCTTTTCTTCCCATTATCTATCGTAAATATAATTAGGTATGGCGTTTTTGAATCTGGAAAATCCCCATCTATGTAGACATCCTGGATAAATTCGCCGTTTGCCCCTGCAAAGGCAGGCCCCGCTGCGGTCACAAATCCCGAATTATGATCTGAAAATGATGAAAGAGAAATCCAATCGCCTTTCTTATACCCATGATTTTCTTCCGGAACCTGATTCGAAGATACGTCCGAGACCTGAACAGGTTTCTCTGGGGTATTTCCAATACCTTTCGCCGCATTCACGGCGCGCCCCAAGGCGCTGGCGATCTCATAACCCAACGCTCGAACCGAATCAATTCGGTCTGAAGGGTTTTCAACTGATTGAGGCGTAGAAGCAACTTTTAATTTAGCCAACCGATCGGCCAAGTCGTCGATAAGGCTGGTCCGATTTCGTCGCTCCTCAATGGCGGACCGAATATCCCGTTGAAGTTGGGCCACTGTATCCGCGAGGTCTGGAACGGCATCGGGGGCCACACGGAGGGATTTTTCCAGTGACTCCAGGGGTTCCAGATATACTTCCGCCAATTCGGGAAGATCCTTAAGATCTCCTTTATTAACGGCATTTAGAATAATGCGTGTTCCCGCTTGGGCGGCTTCCATGAGAATTGAGGAGGCCTGTTCAATCCACTGGGAAGCCTTGGTTGGGTCGCCTGGAAACACCTGGGTTTTGCCCAGGAGGTCATCCAAAACAAAATTCCCCGGCGTGCCCAAGGAATGACGTTGGAGCCATGCCTCCCGTTTCACGGTGGGGTCCAGGGAATTACTGGGCCAATCAACTGATTCGGAAAAAAGGAAAGCGCGGATCCCCGCCTGGAGACGCTCCATCTCTATTACGACCCCTGGGAGATGTTGCCCACGACGAGAATCAACAACCTTACCGAGTGTCGTGTGAATTTCTCTCAACACATGGACCTCCGCCATCCGTTCCGGGAAGGGAAGGGAAGCCCAGCGGGATTGAAGGGACTGAAGATGATCGGACAGGCGAGCCATTTCTCCATCCACCCGAGTTCCTCGGGTTCGCCGTTGAAGAAAAAGAAGCCCTTCCAGAATAGGTTTGGGGGCCAAATCGCCTAAATCTGGCGTATAGAGAAGGGGATAATCTTTGATAAAAAGGCCTTCTCCGTTGAGAAAGAGAAGGAGGCCATCCTGGGATGGATCGGATTCGGCCAAATCGTTCCACAACCCCGCATCGGCCATGGCTTTTTGAAGGGCCTCGTCCCATTTGGCCATTTGGTCGGGGCTCCCCTCCGGCCAGCGGCATCCCGCACGAATGATTTCAAAGAGCTTCCGTTGGGGGAGAACTCTTGGTTGTTGACCCGCCGAGATCTGACGTAACAATGATTCCAAGTCTCCCGCCTCATTGCGGGCCAGTCCAAGGACCAATCGGCTAAACTCGCGAAAGTAGAAAAGGCGAGGGAAATCCCCAGAATGATGGCGAATATAATCCATGACACCCACCAAACCGAGGAAATGGGGTCTGCCTTCTTTTAGGACAGGTTGACCTTGTTCATTAAGTTCCAATTCTGCAATCAACCGGTCATTGAATGTTTCCCCCCGTATTTCGATTACTGGGATTTGTTCTTTCACCTTTTCCGGAGGGAGAGGCAAAAACCGCTGGGAGTCCATCCGTTCCTCAAACGCCGCGTTCAAGGCGGCGTAGTCTTCATCCGGTTCGTTCATGGCAAAGATTAAGTAGGGCATTCGATAGAGCTTCCCATCCAGGTTATAAAAACCTGAGGAGAGGGCATTATTGAACGCGCCCTGCATGGTCTGGGAAAGGAAATGGGCTTCATCAATAATACAAGAACCGCCCGTGAGCCCTGCCTCAAGGATCGGGCGGGGTTTCATGACCGTGACGAAGGCTGGGTCTCCAACGGGTCCAATGACTTTTTCGTAAAACAGATTGTGCGGCATTGTCTCTTTGTTTGCAGAGATCTGGTGGCGTCCTCCCCCGACAAGATTCTGAAGCAGTCCAGCCAGATGCGATTTTCCGGAACTGGGCTCCCCGATAAATAAGAGAGGTAAACCCAAGGACCACCCCTGAAGAGCCTTATAAATCCGAAGACTATTTTCTGGCGTTTTAATCCAGCGTTCCATGTCCCGATCAAAGGCCCCAGTCAATAGCCAGGATCCCTCATATATTTCCAGTTCCACGGGATCCCAGCGGGGATCCGGATCGCCCGCGGGAAGTCGCGGAACGAGCCTCAGAAAATGCCGATCACCCCGCGAATCATATTCGAAAGACGTTCGGGCCAGGAGAGGCGCTTCCTCCGGTTGCTCATCCTTAAATCCTATCCGTTCAAACTGAACCTTTACCTGGGTTTCATATTCACCGGGCGGGGCGTCATCCGCATCGAAATTAAAGTAGCGACGGACCACCGACCACTTGCGGTGAGCGTAGTCCATGGGGAACGCGGCAAAATGGTGGGCCATGTGTTCTACCACGCGAGGAGAGGGGGCACGGGATAGACGTTCGGAAGCCGTGAGAGAAGGAACCATGCGAGCTCCCCCTTCCCCCAATAAAGTCTGGCGCCAATGAATAGAGACACCGTCCTCCTGCTGGGTAATAATAGGGGCCTGTGCTTGGGGATGAAACCCCCAGACCTTCAACCGCATCAGGGTGGCGACATTGACCAGATCCCCGATGGTCTTTTGAAGGGCCACGGGCAAAGATTTGCGGAACCTGTTTTTGGCTTTTGCCTGTTGCCATACCGCCTCTTGCTCAGGGCGGGCAGGTGCGATAGCCAGAAGGTCCTGGCGACTGAGCCACGCCTTGGCTTTTTCTCCCGTTGTCGCCGTTCCAATATTTTCTTGATCAAAGTTTGCTGTGGTCATGAAACGACCCCAGGGGTTTTGATAAACAGGTTGAGTCCTCCGGTCTAAAACGACCGTTCCATTGGCGATGATCGGCAAGAGAGCGTCTTTGGGAGGGGAACGCATCATTTTCTCCTCATCCAAAACAGCTATGCCGCCATGGTAGAGGGCGCGGGAAATGACGCTGGGCTTCTCCGTTTGCCGACCGGCCTCCGGACGACCGATATGGGTCTCATAGAGCAATTCGTCCGCTTGCATTTTGTCATGACCCGAGATGATATCCACTGGCAAATTCATGAGGTGGCCAAACGCCATTGAGAATTTTTCTTTCCCCACGCCCGTTGGTCCGATAAGGCCGACAAAGTTTTCTCGACGTTCAATAAAGTCTAATAGGAATTTTTCTTCCACCCGCCAACCGTCTGCGTGTCGAACCAGTCGAAAAAGTGACGGTTTCAGCTCGTCGGCGCTAAAAGCAAGAATCACATCGTCACTGATTCTCTTGAGCTCCAGGGTCCGGGGGGTTTCGCCGGACCAGCCGGTGACGGGCTGGTCTGTCCCGCCGTTTTCCTGAATGCGCAGGGTTTCCGGCTGTTCCGAGATCCAGCTCCAGGCCAACGAAGAGTCCCCATTTCTGAATTGATTTCGACCATCGTCCCCCCGGCGGACCAACGTGGGCGTTTTGTCCCGAGAGAAGGTTTCTTTTTGCCTCCATTCGTCCTTTTCGTCCTGTTCCCAATATTCCATTTCAGAACCGGATCCCGGTCGGAACCAACGGCGCCCGTCTTCGCTTTTCATCATATAAATGGCGCCATTGATGAAATTTCTCTTGATGATTTCCTTCAATGTTTCTTCGTTGTCAGGAATGCTTTCGATGGGTTTCTGGGGAACGGTAACACCCGGTCGGGTCGGATCCGGGGCCCGTTGCCATTCCAATTCCTCCGTATCGTTCTTGTAAACCAAATAATCGAGACCGCCCTTTTTTCGAATATAAAAATTCTTATAGTCCCCAAAGGGGACATCTCCGTTCGCGCCCGCCATGCCCAGATAACCGGGAGTGAGAAGATTGTAAACCGAATGGAGAAGGACAGCGATCCCGGCTTGGGTGAAAGGAAGAAATTCAGAGGACGTCAAGATGGGCCAAAGGAAAGGGCCCACCCATTGGAGGATAAGGTCCACACCCCAGACATGGAACGCGGCACCCAAAAATCCATACAACAGGATCAAGGGCCATCGGTTAAGCGTGAGGGGCGTTGTTTCTGGGGAGAGGATTTTTTCTCCCCTGGCATCGCGGGCCCATTTCGTCAGGGGTTTCCCCAGGTGAATGAGGATGAAATAAATGGAATGGGAAATCCACCCAAACCCCAAGAGATTCCCCAAGGCCACGGCCGGGCCACTTTCCAATAGGCCAGCCACCAGCGCCGCTGATTTGTGCCAGCCCCTTTGAATGAGCGGGTTATAAACGGAACGGAGCCATCCCGACATGGCCCGGGGAAGAAGTCGCCGTTGTAAAGCGTCCAACCCAATCCGTTGAATCGCTTCGGGGCTCACGGCCACATCCGGGTTTAACCCCGCCGCGAAAACGGTGAGGATGTTTCGATAGAGATCTCCGTAGGGTTTCGCGTCCAAGACAATGGCCCTATTCCCAACGGACTGTTTCAGTTGATTCGAATATTCATTTTCCCCTGTGGGGACCAGGATCGTCAACACCTTTTGGCTGGAATCCTTTTCAAGGACGTTGCCTTCCAATGTTTTAGTCATGGAATTGAACTGGTTCTGCCCCACTTCCATATCGGAGGTCACGATCAGGATTTTACGGGCGGGAGAATCCCCTTGGCGCCTCCGGAGTTTATGTTGGGAAAGATCGGCGTGATATTTTTTAAGATTGTTCGCCAAATCGGTTCCCGACTGGGCCTCGGCGGACTTAAGCAATTTATAAATGACGCTCTCTTTGGAGATCCCTTCGCTTCGAAGTTGACCACTTGTTTTGTGGGTTATCAACCGCGTCTCTTCGGTGTCAAAAAAACCAATGGTGAATTGGAAAGTGTCCCGAAACTCCGGCCCCCGGGGAACACTTTTTTGGAGGGCAAAAGCCACCTCCGCCATGAGAAGGAGCAAAAACTGAACGGCTTCTTGTTTTTGTTTATCATCCATACTTCCACTTCGATCCACCAAAACGGTGAAGTTCAGGGCCCGGGGCTTGGAGGGTTCAACAAGGGAACGGCCTGCGCCCGTGGTAAGTGCCCCAACGATATCGGTTAATAAACCGTGGTATTTCTCACCCCGTATTTCCGCTCCTTCTTTCCAATGGAGCAACTGGGGAACGATGGAAGCCACTTCATCGATGAGGGCCTGGTGGGGGGCCCGGAATTGCCGGTATTCTTCCGATTCCTCCGCGGTTAACCCAGGAAAAACGGTTTTAATATCAACATAATCTTCTGGCCTAAACCCTTGGAACGGGGTTGCCCCGGTCTTTGGTTTAACAGAACCGGAGGGGGTCTCGGGGGATTTTTCCCATAGGGACGAACTGTTTGGCGGTGCATCCAATTCAAAGGGTTTCAAATTCCCATCGCCGGTTCGCTCTCCGCCAGAGGCTTGGGGAGTTCCCGGAGCATCGCCCCCCGGTTCCTCCTGGCTACCGGAAGGCTGTTGACGGGACGCCCCTTTAGAAGGCGTTGCGGACGGCTTGGTACCCGAGGGCTTGGAATTGATTAATTTTTCGATATTTTGAACGGCCTGCTGGGCATTTTGTAGGGCTTTTTCCAATTCGTGGGCGGGACCCTTCCGCCCCACCTCGTTTAAGGATTTTTCCAGATTTTGGGCCGCCTTTTGTAAGGCCGCGGCTTGGTCGCCGGGAAGCGTGGCATCATCCGACCCGAGGGTTTCAGACAGTCGATGGGTGAGCCGGGCGAGATCGTTGGCCTTCTGTTGAATTTCCTGTAGTTTTCCTAAAAGTTCGTCGGATTGTTCCCTCGCGTCGGCCAAGGCATCGCCAACGGGTTTCGCGGTTCCAGGCACAGGAAGGCCGGCGGCGTCCTGGGCGGCTTTTTCTTGGGCTTCCTCAACTCCCTGGGCCAATTTGCGTCCCTCCTGTTGGAGACCATGAACACCCTCTTGAATGGCTTTCCCATCTGCTTTCAGGGATTCCCCCTGATCGGTGATCGTGGGTGACGCGGCCGACTTCCCGACCCCCTGAGCTTCCTCACCAAGCCCTTGAGCCTTTTGACCCAAATCTGAAAGCTGTTTTTCTAAAGTCGCAAGGTTTTGGGCGAGTTTCTGGATCGATTCTTTAAGGGAGGCTGGTGACGTAGAGGAGGACGAACTCAGCCCACGGGTTTCTGTCCCTCGAGGAGATCCTTGCCCATCCGATGGGCTCGCCGGCCTTTCACCGCCCTGTCCCTCTCCTGGCGATTGTCCTTGTCCCTGGGATTGCCCCTGGCCTTCCCCTGATGGCTGGTTGGATTTCTCGCCCAAGAGTTTTTGTTGCATCGAGTCCGCAAATTGGCCCATCTGTTGGTTCATCTCTTCTTGGGCCTGTTGCCTTATTTGCTGCTTTTCTTCCGGTTTTAAATTTTTGAGAAATTCCTCCAGCTCTTTCCGTTGTTCATTGTCCAGGTTCTCCAAAATCGCCTTGCGAAAAGCTTCCCGTTGCTGTTCATTCAGTTCCTGTTGGCGGTCCTGAAGCATCTTGGCGTAGGCCTTCTGCAACATTTTCTGATGAACATCCTCTTCAAACAGTTTGTTAAAAGCCGGCCAAATCCGCTTCGCGATAGCCGGGTGGAAGTCCGAGGATGAAATAAAGTTATCCTCAAAAAGCACCCTCCCCCAACCACTTTCCCCTTCCCGGGTCATAGAACCCAAGGCCTCGGTCAAGGCGGCGTGAACCCGGGGGTTCATGAGACGTGGGTCATTGAGACTCACCTCTCCCCCCTGGTAATGGACGCGGAGATACATAAGGACATCAAGAAATTGTTCGCTGGAGGTCAGACTGCTGAGGAGAAGACGATCGTAGTCCTCGTTTCCAGAATGGTAGCGGTGCTGGAAGAGTTCATGCATCCATTGGGGAGCACCGGCCATATCCGCCATTTGGGAAAAGGTTTGAACACCTCGGTCATTCCATTCCGTCAACCCGGCCACCATTTCCCGGAGCAGAAGAGCTTTCCAGAGGGCATGGAAGGCGGTCAATTTTGGCTCAAACCCAGGGGACTTCAGGAGAGGCGATTGATCACGGAGATCATTCTTTTCGTGGCGTGGGCCTTCCACGGCCCACAATGTGTGGGCAAGTCCCCGGGCGCGGACTTTCTCCTTTTCTTCCTGAATCGACCCGGGACCCCGCGGATAGAGGTCCGAGGGAACGTAGTTAATTTGACAGATATAATCTTTCGATGTGTGAGCGGTCCAGGCCCCCCCCTCCAACTTCGGAACCATCTTAACGACCGACGCGCCAGCCAGCCCCTTCGCCACTTGCGACAAAAATTGCACCGTTTCTTTGAGGTAACGACTTTCATCTTCGGTCGGTGGGCCCAATCGATCATGGAGGGACTCATAGAGTCCTCGCATGGTAGCGCGTGGATTGAAGTCTGGTTCCTTGGACGCCCGTCCAGCCAAGACCCCCGCCAAGACGATACCAGTCGCCCGCTGGGCCATGTAGGGGGTCAACAAAAGATCCTTTTCCCCCGTCAAGGCCATCACACCTGCGGCCTCGTTTAAGAGGGGGGTGTTAGAAAAATAGTTGTAGTTTTCACCCGAAGCGCCCGTGAGAATGAGAAAACCCAAATCCCCCCCCTCGCCCAGAACAAAACCCCGGTCGAATAATTTTTTAACGGGCACGCCCATTTCGGCGAGAAGGGCTGGATTGTCTAGATAATCAACCCCTTTTTCCTGGTATAAATAAAGGATTTGATTGGCATGGGGAAAATGTTCCGCTCGATAAGGGATTTTTAACCAGCCTTGAAATCCCCCTAAATGGACGACCTCGTGTACAAACACATGCCCAATTTGGTCCTCCGACAAGAACGTTTTGAGGGTTAATTTACCTTCCCCAACAGCTATCGTCGTCCCAAGTGACCACACCACACTTAAGGGGTCCAGACATTTCCGAATTTCCTGTGCGATCGCCGAGAGGACCTGCCCTTGAGCGGGATCCTTGGTGGACGAATAGAGATCGGCGACACGGAAATATTCATCGAGAATTTCCCGGGGAAAAGAAACTGTAAAATGGCCCGGGGTGAGACTCTTTTTGAGTCGATCCCGAATGAATTCTTGCTTGGAGGAGTCTCCCGGGAAAAACCCTTCAGCAGTTTGTTCAATAAGCGCGTCAAGGCGTGCTTGAAATTCTGCGGGAAACGCTGAGAGTCCCTCTTCGATCAGCTCAAGACGGATAAGACGAAGTGATTCCTTTTCTTCTGGCGAATCCGTTATCGCCATTTTCGGGAAGGTCCGTCGCCATATTTCGTTAAACTGCTCTTGGGTTTGAGTGCGGCAGAGCTCTGAAAGGGGATTAGCCAAGGAAGAAAGTTCATTATAGAGACGATAGGCCTCTTCTCTCTGCCCTAAATCCAACGCTTTCATCAAATCATACCGAAAGAGAAACGAATTCGATAACAAGGTTGGAAGGTCGGCTGAGGTCGGCTCCGTTTTTTTTGGTCGAACGGCCAGGGAGGTTTTCACAACCCGGCTGGCCACGGACTGGATGACATCGTTTTGTCTATTCCAACCATTCCAGTGGGCGTTCACAACAGAAAAAGCCAGGCTGACGGCAAAGGCCAGGGCCGTAGCCCGCTGGGCCATGACAACAAATTGGTCCCCCCCATCGACTTGGACGTATCCTTTGAGCTTCTTGGACAGGACCTTGGCCCGTTCGCCCATAAAAACGTGTAATTTTTGGGTTCCATTCAGGACAACTTCCGCCTGTCCTTCCACCCAATGACCCAGGGCGTCCACCAAACCCATAAAGTAATTGTTTCGTCCCAGAGCTTCGGCGGTCACGGAAGGTGGGACCGTGTTGGGCCCTGCGCCAATGGTTTGGGGCGCGGCTAAGAACAGTTTTTCTCCCACCAGGATGCGGTCTAAGGGGGACCGATCCCGGGAAAAGGCGGCCATGTAATGTTCGCCGTTGATGGCTTTGATTTTGGGGGCCAAGACGAGGACGTTCAATCCTTTTTTCTGGAGGGATTGGGTGATGCCCTCCGTGTGGAACCCGCCGGCCACTAAAACGCCGGCTGGGGCTTCGGGCCGTGCGGAAGAAGCCACCCGTTTCACCCCTTCCGCTAGGGCCTCGTTCCGTTCCATGGCCACACGGTAAAAGGTTTCAAAGGGGGCTAACTGCTGGCGGGAGAGGGTGCCCCCCAAAGAGGTGGTCGTTTCCGTTTCCCAGAAAGTTACATAGTCCTGCCATTCCTGGGCCATGAGGTTTTGGTGGACCAGTTTATCCGCCAAAACCAACTGGGAAGACTCCCGCCAGAGGTGACGTTCCGTTTCATTCCTCAATAAGGATTGGGCCGCCGTTTCCTCGTAGGCCGTCAATTCATTGAGAAACGCCCGGCGGTCGATGGCCTCAGCCTGGGCCAGGTAATCCAGGTATCCCTGAAAAGATGAACCGAACCTGATCCCCGCCTTTTTCGCCATCTTTTCAATTTGATCGTAGACGACCCCATAGGTCACTTCACCCGCCCGGTAAGCCACGGTCAAGGAAGTCAAATCTTCCAAGGAACGGCGATCCAATTGACGCGCCAGCCGTTCCAAAAGTTCTCCACGTTCCCGTTCGACAGCGGCAAAATCCAACACCGCTTCCCGTTTCATTAGATTCAAAAATCGCGCCAGTTGCCCCGATGGTTTAACGGGGGTCAGTCCCGAAACTTTTGAGAGGTAGTCCTGAATGGGAAGTGAACCCCCATGAAATTGGGTCCGTGCCTCATCCAAAATTCTGGCTTTCTCAGAAAGTTCCGTTCCTTTCCTTTGCGCCAAGTGGCGGCCAGCCTCCGCTAAATCGTGGTCGGTTTGGGTGAGGAGAGGTCGGGAGGTTTGATAGGCCTCTATATTCGCGTTATAAAGGACCGGGTCTTCGGCTCCGAAGAAGTTGATGGAATGGTCGGAGGTAAGTCCGGCGAACTGGGCACCGGAGATCCATCCTTTTTTAAGGAAATGATCTGCCGCCCGGCGCACAGCGTCCGGCGGGCCTGCGTGGCGGAAAGGGGAGAAGTCATAGATCCCGGCCCCCCCTTCGATGGCAACAGACATAGGCCTTTGTCCCGCCTTCTCACCCATATGCTCCAAAACACGGGAAATATTCCGCTGGCTTTCTTCTTGATTGTGGAGATCTTCGATCAATACAATCCAAGGATCCTTCGCATTCCCTTGATGGACGGCCTGAACTTCCGCCCAAGCCAGAGGCAAAGTTTTTGTCCAAAGGGGAAGTCCCCTGCGGCGGCGAAGTGCCGCAGGGGTTCCCGCAAAGGGTTGACGACCAAGGTCCAAGGCGTGATCTAATGGAGGCAGTGCCGGAGATTGCGGACCGGCCCAGGCCAGGAGAGGTTGTGGCTTGGCTTCCCGGGCCGCTCGGCGCTCTTGCCAAAGGGAGGCATAAACGCGTCCCCGCTCAGTTTCTGCTGCAATGGCCGGCTGGTGAAGAAATACGGCCTGGGAGAAAAGAACACCCAACGCGGTGACCAACGAAACCGCGGACACAAACGGACGTGACCGCGATTTCCTCGCCTTCTCTCTAAATTTCCAATCAGGACCCATCTTCATATGAAACTATTCTAATCATAGTTCCTTAAGACAACCTTAAGGACTTGTAACATTTTAGTAACTTTTTTTGGCGGTTCCCTCTCCCCCCGTCGGTTTTGGACGGGTGGGAGGGGGTGCCCCGTAGGGGCGGGTGAGGGGGGCCTCCTCGTATACTTAAAAAAGTGAGGCTGTAGAACTCTTTACGCGGATTCTTTCGTTTTCTGAATCACACGGAGCATCGTGTTAAAGTCGGCCAGACGAAGGGGCAGGGAAGTCAAATAACGAAGAAGGGCGGCTCTGAGAACGTCATCTAAACCTCTCACATTTTTCATTTCTTCTTGGGAAAACACAACACTTTCCGATACACTCACCGCCAGATCAATTCCTTTGGGAAGATTTAGTTTTTTTCGAGCCCAGTTATATTGATGGCCCAGTTGAGTCGGGTTAACCCAAGGAGAAGACTGACCTGCCGCCACATGGGCAACGGGTTTGGGCCCCACCCCCACAAAGGGGATTCCTTTCGCCGCTTTTTGAAGGGCTCCAACGGTCTCTGAATCAGCCCCCATGAGGAGGAGATACACTTTCCCTGCCTCGCCAGCATTGATCGATTGGAGCCGAGTCAACGTGTCCCGAACCAAGTCCATATCCGCCATCGTAACGATCTGCATTTCAACCGGCACTCGGTTTTCCTGTTCCGCTGCTTCCATCGGGCCGTTGGGTTCAGAATCAACGAACGTCCGCAACCGTTGAAGGACATTCGTGGCCGTCAATGGTCCGCTGTTCGGTTCGGCCAACCCTTTTGTGAACGATTCATCGAAAACGTGAACGTCTTGCGGATTGGTCAAATCTTCCCCCACATTTCGGATCAAACCCAAGGGCAACGACCTCGGATCCAAGGAATCCAAATGGAACCAGTCAGGATGGGGAAACGTATGGTTAAAGAGGTCTAAGATTTCCCGTTGACCCTCCGTCAGGTTTTCACGAACACTGGATCCATAGCCCGCGACAACGCGCGCCATTCGCGTTGCGTTCACCCGGACAGAATCACCATTCTCTTGAACCCCCAATAGCTGATCCCTATCTTTGAAGGCCAGTCGCGATTCAATCGCCTTGGCTCGCTCGCCTTGACCCATTTTTCTTAAAACCTCAATGACTCTGGGAGCGACAGAGTGAACATGACGGGTCGCAAAAAGCGCCTTCAAAGCGGTTTCAAAATTCTCAGCTTGGATCGCAGCCTCCCCAAGAAGGGCGTCTTCAATTTCGTGGGGCAATCCCGCCCTTTTCACCCGATCGATCAAGTGATTTTCACCGTCGTTCCCCACAACACGGCCAAAAAGGGTTGACACGTAGAAAGCCATTAAACCCCAAACAGAAAAAAACAAAACCACTCCACTCGAAGAGGTAACCAAATCGACTAGCAACCCATTGTCTCCCGCCCCCGTCAAACTGGCCCAAGCCAACTGGGGGGTCCACACAGCGAACAAAACCACCATGGATTTCCAATTCCAGTTAAAACTCTGCAAATTCCTGGCCTCCATCCAACGGGACAGAGCCGTGTAAGCGTTGCGGGCCGAATGAAGGAGTGCCACACCTAGGGCCGTGTGATACGGAGATTCAGAGAGGAAAGACGTCAACACATCAAAAGAACCCGTCCAGGGACCAAGGCCAAACAAAACAAAGGGAAGGGCATACAGCAACCCCGCACGGAGAACACGCGGAACCAGCGAACCCACCGCTTGACGATAATCACCCGGTGGTGAAAGTCCCGTTTCCAGAGCCCCCTTATAATCATCCCAAAAGTGAAACCCAACAAAAGCGATCAATCCCAAACCCAACCCCAGGTATGAGCCCAACAGAAAAGGCATCAAGAAAAAGAACCCCGTCTCATACACCGGCGCCCCCAAGAAATCGTTCACCCACCGCCCCACCCGCCACACACCCGCCGTTTGCGAAGTGGCCCCAGTCTCTTTATTTCTCAAAAACCGTGAGAACAAAGAATCCAACTCAACTTTCCCGGATTGCGCAAGGGTTTCAGGAGTAAATTTCAACACGCGATCAGCGAGAGCCTCAATTGCATCGGCAGAAGCGGAAACACTGACGATCGCCGCTATAATATCTTCTAACAGCTTTGGATCTACTATACTCAACCGGCCTTCCTTTTTTTCCTTTTTAATCCATTCTGTAAGATTCGTTTCCGGGTCATTCATCTCCCTTTTTTGATCATCAGTTAATTTATTAAAATGGTCTAGACGTTCAACGTTGATTGTTCGACCTACTTCGAAAAAAGCGAATTCATTAGGGAACCGTACGGTTGGAACACCTCTGACCTTTTCAGCAATAAAAACGCGAAACCCATCTGAAGTCTGTCTTATAATAAAATTGTAGGAAAGCCCTCGGTCGGTTATGTCCTTAATCGTGTGAAACAGTACCTTCACCAGTTGGTCCCGATTTTCTTGTTTGGCCTCTAACACGAGAGCCGGCCCATTCTGCGGATCCCCCAGAACACTCACGGACACGGGACCAACCTCACCTATTGGGATTCGTGGAGCGTTCTCAATGGGAAGGATTATCCGAAGGAAATGGGCGTGTGCCACATTCTGTGAAGCCCCCGCTTTAATTCTCCCTAATTTGGGTTTAGGTTTGGGTTGATCTTGTGATGCACCCGACTCTATTTCATCTGGCTTAGACTCATCAGTGGATAAACCTTGATTTTCATCCTTTGGCTCACTAAACCATCCATTCACCGCCGCAATCATTCCCGATAATGTTATGTCTTTGTCTTTTAGACTTTGAGAAGAATTCACTGCTTCTAATGCTTCAAAAATTGCCGTCAAAGACGATAATGAACTTATTTCGCTTTGGGGAGCACCACTTTCGGACTGTGAAAAAGTCATTTGATCTAATTGACTAAGGGGGGCCCCCTGAGGATCATTGGGAAAATAGGCGGCGGGGTTCGGTGTGAACCACCATTTCGTGCCATCTTTTGCCACCCAAATAAGAACCAATTCCAGCGCAAATTTTTCCAAAAGATTTTCCGCCCGCAACGAATATGAAGCGGGATCCGCGTTAACTTGCTCTGGTGACTTTCCAGCATTACCGCCCCCATCTCGTTTGGCCCGGGCAGGATTTTGAATAGCTGCAAATATGACATGTGGATCCGACATGGCTTCAACTAGCGACTCTCCCTCGTGAAGGGGACGGCTTGTACCATCACTGGAATAAAGAACAACGTCCGCATGTCCTTCGTTCAAAAAGAATCGGCCGGGAATAGGAAACCCGTCCTCATCCACCTTCCCTCCAAACCCAACGTTGATCCGTTCTTGAAGATCAAGAACCCTCCGCATCGCCTCGTAAAGATCCTTATGATCACTGGCCTGGTGAAGCCGGGGATGAATCTCAAATTCACCGTTCGGTTTCAAAACAATTGCATACTTTTTAAACCGATCGTTATTTAACAGAGCCTCCCATGAGAGTTCCTCAGATGAGGAAATCTCGGAAGACGGTTCTGTTAAATCCAACAATCGGCCAATTCCATGATCAAAATCCACACGAACAAAGCCCCTTTGTTTATTGCCTTTTTGAGACGGCTCTGGTAATTCGGACAAAGGGGGCCAGGGGGAAGGATCTTCTTTCGTGCTCTCGGGGATCACCTCCGACGGATTGGGAACACCGAAAAGGAGAGATATCGCCTTTCTTAACCAATTGACGACATGGCCCCACCCGGCACGAATACCTGCACCTATTGACGGAGACTCTTGAAGGGAATGAGCTTTGTCTCCAGTGTTACTCTTGGGGCTAACGGGAAAGAAATACTTTTTCCCTTTTTCCACAAAATGCACCTGCGCCACCCACCCGTTCCAAATTAAAGAAACTCCTTCAATTTTCCGACTTAAAAACTCCCGAATATGATGAGGGAGATCTTTCCCCGGTTGTGTCGTTAGCACAGACGCCAATAAGAGCTGACGGGCGGCCGCGTTCCCGCTTAAAGGATTGTCCGCCACAAAAAGTTTCGACCCTTCAAAAAGCCGATCCAGGGGCGTTTTCTCCTGGGCAAAAACGGAAAGGTAGGCCGATCCTTGGGTCGTGTCCACTGTTTTTATTTTGGGGACGACGGAAACGACGGCCATTCCTGCGTTGACCAACCGCGTCGTAATTCCCGGGGAATGGTAGCCGCCCGTCACGAGGATGGAAAGGGGCGGTTTCGCCGTAAGATCGGACGGTAACGATTCCACCACCGCTTGAACAAAGCGGTCCGCCATGGTCTGATCCCGGGCATGGGCTTCCCGGTAAAAAGTTTCATAGGGTTCCAAATCCACGCGGCGAGCCTCTCGGCCGTTCTGGTATTCGGCCCATTCTTCCGGGGTGAGTGAAAAATCCAAGAGTTTTTCAATGAGGGTCAGGTTCCGCGAAACACGAATCAGGTCTTTTTCTTCCTTCGACACGGCTCGGGCGGAATACAGGTCCCGTTCTCTTCTATTTAAATCGTGAAAGAGCTGTTCAGCGTCGATCCCTTCAGCCGCAAGCACATAGCGAACATAGGTTTCCATGGCCGGGAAATTGGACAAGCGGATGCCCGCCTGAACACAAAGCGATTCGAGCCATCGATAGAAATCTCCGTAAGAAAGTTCACCGGACCGGTAGGCCACGCTGTGGGCCACCAAGGCGTCCACGCGGGATTGGTCTAAGGTTTTCGCTAGGACCTCCAGCAACAAAGCCCGTTCTGTTTCCACCTTTTTCAAATCCAAGGTTTCTTCTAAACGCAACGCCCGGACGAACGGTTTGAGGGCTCCGCCCAGGGGAACGTTTTTGTCTTCCGCGAACATTTTGACGTAAGCCCCCAACGACAGTTCACCACGATAATACGCCTGCACCTGTTGATCGTATTTGATGAGAGAACCGTTAAACACCCGCGTCTTCTGGGATTCTATTTCAGCCCGTTGTTTTAAAACGTAGGACTTCTGTTCCACTTGAGTGGGCAAAGCACGACGGTAAGCTTCCACATTGGCGTTGTAGTGAACAGGGTCGTCCACACCCACAACGGAGGGGATGGGGCCCGTGGTGGTCAAAACGGAATAGATGGGCCCTGACATTTCGTGTTGGTAGAGAAGTTCCTCGGCCGCGAGTTGGGCCGCCACCGGGTCTGGAAAAGAGCGCAGGTAGGAAAAATCGTAGGGGTTAAAAGCGCCTTCCAATCCCAAAAGAGACAATCGGGAGGCCACTGGAGGGGATTCCATCAAACGGGTAATCGTTCGCGCAATGTTTTGTTGCGCCTCCCTGTTTTTGTGAACGTCCTGAATATAGTAAACGATCCCCCTTGGCTTACCGTCAGGGGGGAGGGTGAGTTTTCGAATGGTCATGTTGGCGGAAGGCAGGGCGCCGAAAACATCCCGGTAATCTTCGGTCAACCGCGGGGAGAGGGACCGGACCGCCGAACCAAAGGACTTGGTGTGAAATGAAACTTTTTCGGCCACGGGAATGGCGGAAGCAATGGAAGTGGAACCGAATTGGGCCCGGGCCAACAACCCCACATCCGAGCGAGAGGACCGCCGGCGTTGTTCGACCCGCCTCTCCTTCCAAAATGCGTTTTCCACTCCGGACGCCAAGAGAGTCTGATTAACAAACAGTGCCCCCACCAGGGTTGAAGCGATGATTTGTTTGACCCTCATAGCTTTAAAAATATCATTCCCTTTAAGAGGTTTGTCTTAAGGAAATGTAACATTTTTGTAAACTTTTTTGACAGGGGGCAAGCATTCCTATAGAATCACCCGAAATGACACTCGCTCCCAACACCACGAAATCTCGCTGGGTTCGCCCGAGCATCGGATATTCTGTCGTGGCCCTTCTGGGCGGGGTATTGGTTTGGGGTCTTCTCCAGGGGGTGGGCCCCTGGTCCTCAATCTTCGCGGCTTTTTTATCACTTCCTCTCAGCTTTTGGGTCATTAACCACTCCACCCTTTACCCTCACGTCTACCGGGGCCGATGGTTGGCCATGGCGGGATTCTTATTTTCATTTTTAGGGTTGAGCGACGCGGTGGGGCGGGTTTCCTACCAAGCGCTTTGGGAACGGGCCTTTCGATTGGATGGGCAGAGCACGCTATTCGAGAACAATTCAGAAAGCTGGCGAATTCAATATCCGAGACATTGGATCGCCTATTCCATGAACTCGGAAGGAGTGAGCACTTACTTTTTCAAACCGGACAAGGCCACTCCCACCCTGGAGTTCGCACTCACCCGTCGACCGATCACCGATGGAACAGACCTGGAAACATCCGTGAACGAGTTTCTCATGTTCCTTCCAAAACGGGGGGAAACCCAGATCCTTTCCCGGGGCCCCATATCGTATCCCCTTTTTCAAAGGGCCTACGAAGTCGTCTACGAAGACCCCACCCAACCCATTGTCCTCCGCCATCGACTTATTTTCCTCGTCAATGCAGAAGGACTGACCGTTCTCTCCGTGGCCGCTGTCCCCGCCTGGTCGGAACGACTTTTGAAAGAAACCGAACGGTTCCTCTTTAGTTTTGAACCGATCGGTTAACGTTTTTCCTGTTGGTCCACCTGTTCAAAAGAATTCCCGTCACCAAAAGTGCGGCCATTCCCCCCCCCGCCAGCAACAAAGGCTTGGAATGGTTCATCATGGCCCGGTGAAATCCGTCGATCCCCGCTTCAACCAGTATTTTCCAAAGCGTGTCCGCGAAGAAGGTGAGAATAAAGGTCCCTGGAAAAACCCCGATGGCGGTGGTCCACAGGTAACGACGATAACGCATATGGGACAGACCCGCCAAATAGTTGGTCACCGTGAACGGGGGAAACCCCACCAGACGCAGAACAACGAACGCCCACGCCCCGGGATTTCGTAAGTGGGCGGCCACATCCCTATTTTGCCAACGGTTGAAGAACCGCGTCAGCCTTTTTTGTCCCAGCCGCCGGGCGAGGAAAAAGGGTCCGGACGCTCCCAGGAGAAGGGACACCATATTGACCACCAGCGCCAATCGAAACCCAAAAAGGACTCCCCCCGCCACGGGAAACAAACTCACCGGAGAGATCCAACACCCCACCACATACATCCCGATAAACACAGGGAAAGACAAGGGGTTCCCCTTTAATCCTTCGATCAAATGAATAAAGTTTTCAAGCATGGACTTCCCCTTTTTCTTTTACCGACAAAAGATATCCCAACCCAAAAGTCAGGAGCGTTCCGAGGATCACCAACCAACTCCACCCCATAGGCAAAATGCCCTTCTCGGAAAGAACCAGCAAAACCAAATTGACCAGCGCGCTCACACCCATGGCCACAATATTCGTGGGGCTCCGACCACGCTCAGTGAGTAGGCCCAAAAGAAAAATCCCCAAAAGAGAGCCAAAGGTCACACCTCCAATTTTAAAAGCCAGCCAGAGGATGTTATTGAAGGAGCTGAACCCCCACGCCAAAAGTGCCAAAACGACACCAAACCCCACCACACAGTAACGGGACAAACGAAGAGCCCGCCAATCCTCCATCGCCCCCCATCCCCACCGCGCCGCAAGAGGCTTGTACACGTCCGTGACAAACGACGTGGCCAGGGACGCCAGCGGCGAATCGATTCCCGCCAGAACGATGGCCGAAAGAAGCAGTCCTTTGAGGAAAGACGGCATTTCGTTCCCGATGAAATGGGGGAAAATGGCGTCCAGTTTATCGGGCAAGGCAGCCCCGGGATGCCCCGTGTAAAACGCGTAGAGCCCTGCCCCCACCAAAAGATAAATAAAGAGGACCCCTAAACTTAACACGATGGTGGCGATCATGGTTTTTTGACTTTCCCGTCGGGTTTCTACGGTGAGCAACCGTTGCATTAAATCCTGGTCCGTCCCAAAAGCCGCCATGGACCCAAAAAAACCGTTGAGGATGGCCACCCACAAAATATGGGGGTTTTTGAAAAAAGTCGAAAAATAGGCCGGGTCCCCAAAAGAGGGCCCCCAGTCAAAAACAGACAACCGGCCCCCTTGACGAGCTGTCTGAAGCATTCCCGTCAGCCCCCCATCCACTTGTCCAGCCAGAAAAAGAACCGCCGCCACTCCTCCAACAATAAAAACACCCGCCTGCAAAACGTTCGTCCAAACCACAGCCCGCATACCCCCAAGTCCCATATAAATAATCCCAATCAAAATAAAGATCAGGATGACCGGAAGAATGTTCCACCCCAAAAGGACAGAAAGCGCCAAACACGCGGCCATGAGGCGGACCCCAGACCCCAAGAGCCGCGTCAAAAAGAAAAAGGAAGAGGCCGCCACTTGAGTTCCCCACCCAAACCGAGCGGCCAGAAATTGATAAACGGTCGTGCAGTTGTATTTATAAAACGCAGGAATGAAGAGCGTGGCAATCACAATCCGTGCCGCGGCCGACCCGATAAAGAATTGAAGGTATTCCCAATTTTCAAGAAACCCGACGGCCGGGACAGAAATGATGGTCACCGCGCTCACTTCGGTGGCCACAAAGGACAGGGCGGCCGCCCAACCGGGGACGCGGCGACTTCCTAAAAAGAATTCGTCCGTGTTGGTTTGCCGGCGACGAAAATAAAATCCCACCCCCACCATGGCCACCAATAACCCCACCAGCACCCCGAAATCGGCCGGAGAGACCAACGCGTTTCCGAAAAGTGCAGATTCCATCAGGAGGGAGTCCCCGTCATGGGTAAAGGAGGAAAGGTTTTCGTTCTTCGCTAAAACCAGCGGCGCTCTCGTGCACCCGGTTAAGAATGGTCTCTGGCGATTCCCCAGCGTTGAACCAGACCTCAAAATCCGAGGACCCCACCACCCGGGGCATTTCGGCCCATCGGGGTTTAAAATCCTTTGGTGAAATATCGCGCAACGCACAGACCGCGTGAACAAAAATATCCACGGGTCGAACGGTCTTGGGGTTGGTGATGATGACCCGCACCCCATAACATTTCCGCTTTTTGTAACGGTCTGTTTTCGGCCGAAAGACAACCGCTTTAAACCGAACCCCCCGTAATTTCTTTTTAGACAAACGTTTAACCACCGTCACATTTTTCATCCACGGAGCCCCAAAAACTTCAAAAGGGGTGTCCGTCCCGCGCCCCACGGAAACGTTCGTGGATTCGAAGGCCCCCACCCCGGCGTAAAGCAGCGCCGTTCGCGGGGTAGGGATATTGGGGGAAGGTGGGATGAATTTTAGTCCGGTGTTTTCCCATAACATGGGCCGTTCCCACCCCCGCATGGTCACGGTGAGAAGGCGGGAGTTTAATGCCCCCTTTTGATCGTGCCAGCGGGCAATTTCCCCCAGGGTCAGACCGTGACGGGTTGGTATGGAATAGTACGCCGTAAAGTGCCGAACCCCCGTAGACAGAACCAAACCTTCCACCACGGCCCCTCCCAATGGATTGGGCCGGTCCAAGACCACAAACTCCAAATCGGCCTTCGCGGCCTCTTCCAAAGCATACCCCAGGGTGGTGATGTACGTGTAATAGCGCACCCCCACATCGGGAAGATCACACACCAAAACATCCAGATTTTTAAGTTGATCCGCCGTTGGGCGTTTGGAATCGCCGTATAAACTGTAGAGAGGAATGGTGGTATCTGCCCATAAACTATGGTTCACCGTCCGCCCATGTTCCACTGTGCCACTAAATCCATGCTCAGGAGAAAACACCGCGGCCATCGTCACGCCCGGGGCCTCCATGAGATAATCGACCAAATGGCGCCCGTGCCGATCCACCGCGGCGTGATTCGCAATCACCCCCACCCGTTTCCCCCAAAGGGGCTCGAAATGATTTTCCACCAACACATCCAACCCCGTCTGCACGGCCCCGTTAACGGAACCAAGGCCAAAGAACATCAGCGAGAGAAAGGCCCACCCGTACCTCATGGAATCAAAACCTCCCGAAGAAAACCTCCCGCTTGGACCAACCGGCGCTCGGCCTCAAAACGCGAGACCCCGTGCCGCGCCATCACGATCGCGGTTTTAACTTTCCCCCCAGAACGGCGCAACAGGGACGCCGCCTCCGCCGTTGAGGTGCGACCCAAAAGGGAAATCAAATGGGTGGCGCGGGCCACCAGTTTTTTGGAACGGGGCTGTAGGTCCACCATCCAGGGGCCATACACTTTTCCCAACCGCACCATGGTCAGAGTGGTCAGCATGTTTAGTATCATCTTGGTGGCCGTGCCAGCCTTCAACCGGGTGGACCCGGCCAAAACTTCCGGCCCGGTGCGGAGCCGAACACGCGCGTCGGCCGGAACGGAAGACTGGGGGTTGCACGTCACAAAAACAGTGGCCGCGCGACGCCTCCGAGCCAGGACCAAGGCGGCACCGGCAAAAGCCGTAACGCCACTGGCAGCGACCGCCACCACAACGTCCGACGGTTGAAGAAGGGAACCTAATTTTTTTTCAAGTTCCTGGGCTTGGTCTTCCGCACCTTCTTTCGATCGGAAAACACTGGGTCTTCCCCCGGCCATAAGGGCCTGAACGAGGGTCGGGGACGTACCGAACGTGGGCGGACATTCCGCGGCTTCCAAAACGCACAGGCGACCGCTGGTCCCGGCCCCCACAAGGAACACCCGGCCCCCGCGGGACATCCGGTCGACCAGCAGATTCACGGCGCGAAGGACATCCCGCTTGACGCTGGCCACCGCCTTCGCGGCGGCGAAATTATCTTGGTTCATCAGGTCGAATTGGCCCCCAGGGGAAAGCCGGTCCAACCCTGCGGACCGAGGGTGGGGTTTTTCCGTGGGAAGTCGAGCGTAAGAACGAACGTCCATATCGAGGAGAATATCAATTTTAGCGCCCCTTTTAGAGTCTCCAAAAAAATCATTCTTGTGTCCCGATCCCGCGGACGCCCTCCAGGTCCCATGACCGACACCCTCGAGTCCCTCATTGGGGAAACATTGATTTTTGGTCTTCCGGGCCCCCGAGCCACACGGGACGATATTCTCTTTTTTCGTGAAACACACGCCGCAGGTCTTATCCTGTTTCGCATCAACTTCCGTTCTCCCACTCAAATCCGAGCTCTCCTTCAAGACATGGAACAAGCCCTCGGTCGACGGCTCCTGGTCACCGTAGATCACGAAGGGGGACGTGTGATCATGTTCCAGTCCGGGGTCACTGTTTTTCCCGACAACCTGGCGTTCGGCCGTTACGGAAAAACAAGTGCCGCTCGCGCGGAGGGAACCATCGAAGGCCGGGAACTTCGTCGGCTGGGCATGGATGTCTCCTTTTCCCCTACCGTGGACGTTCTAACGAAAGCCTTCAGCCCCAATATTGGAATTCGTTCCTACGGCCCCGATCCGGAAATTGTGGCCCGGCTCGCCACAGCTCGAATCCGGGCGCTCCAGAACGAAGGGGTGAGCGGCTGCGCCAAACATTTCCCCGGCCTGGGCCCCGCCACCCGTGACCCCCATCTCGATCTCCCCGTCATCCCCGTCAAATGGCGCGAATGGAGGAAACACCACCTGATCCCCTTTCAGGCCGCCATCCAGGCCGGGGTGGACATGGTCATGTCGTCCCACCCTTTGTACCCGAACCTCGATCCTCACCCAAAAACACCCGCCACGTTCTCACGCCGACTGATCACGGACGTGTTGCGAAAGGAACTGGACTTTCGCGGTGTCGTGGCGTCCGACGATTTGGAAATGGGCGCGTTACGGGGATTGGCGCCTGTCGGTCGGGCGGCCGTGCTCGCCGCACGGGCGGGCCACGATCTGATCCTTTGTTGCCACAAACGTGATCTCCAACGGGACGTTTTCCGGAACCTTCGGGACGCTTACGTCTCCGGTGAATTGAAGATCAAAGATCTGGAACGGTCCGTGGAACGCCTCCGTGCCCTTCGGGGGAGAAACCGAACTCGCTTTGCCCCAGGGGTCCCTTGCTCCGAACGATCGGGCGCTCCACTCGCGGAAACCGTGGCTCAAGGGGCGGTGAATGTAAGGGAAGGCCGCCAACCGCTTCCGATCCGAATCGGGGGCCCTTTTCAAATCCTTTTCCCCCGCTTGTCCGATCTGGCCAAAACAATCATGATCGAACCGGCCCTTTGCCAGGAAAAAACATTCCTGCGGAAATGCATTCCCCCCTCTTCTTCGGCTCGGATTCATTTACTCACGATCAACCCGAATCAGGAGGAAATACGCACGGCGGTACAGAAAAGTGAATCCTGCGCCGCCACTATTTTCTTTTGTTATGACGCCCACCTGCAACCGGGAAATTACAAACTATTAAAAATTCTTGAAAAAAAGATTCGTTCGTTGGTCGTGGTCTTGATGCGGGATCCCTATGACGAAGAATTCTCTAAACCGTCCACCACGATCGTCAACGCCTTTGGCTTCCGCCAAGTCCAACTGGAGGCCTGCCTAAAAAAGATATTCAGCTCGGATTCCCCCCTAGGGTCCCCTATGAGAGAAAAAGCCACGGAGCGGAGACAAAAAGGCTTCCGATGATCATCGAACCCCAGATCCTGCGGAGCAGGTCAACTAAAACGAAATCGCCCACCACCGTGGTCGTGGATCTGGGAGGAAGTTGGTTGCGCCTGGCGGCCGCGAAAGGATCCACACGCGCGCTCTACAAATGGAAAAAGAATGGGGTCTCCCTCGAGCAGTTGGTCCCGGTTCTCCATTCGCTTTGGAAGCGAAACGAATGGAACAACGTTCAACGTTTGATCGTCGGGTCAAAAGGAATATGGACTCTTTCGGAACGCAAAAAACTTGCCCGAAAACTTTCTTCCTTGGCCAAAACCGTGAACACTCTCTCGGATATTGAGCTGGCGATCCACACCGCCCTGGGGCACCCGAGAAAGGGAACGGTTGGAATTTTTCTCGTGGCGGGGACCGGGTCCATCGCGATGGGAATAACTCAAACGGGACGATGGATTCGGGTGGGGGGGCTTGGCCCCAAACGGGGCGACGAGGGAAGCGGCTGGTGGATGGGAAACGAGTTTTTAAAACGGAACGCTCTTCCGTTAACAGGTTTGTCGATCAAAGAAACAGCCGCTCTGGCAAAAACAGTATTCCGACGGTCTGCCCGGGATTCCCGTTGTGCCCAGATCATTCACGAGGCCCAAAACCACCTGGCTTCCTTAGTGGTGAAGTTGAGTCAAAAAATGAAAGGGATTTCTCCCCTTCCCGTGAGTTGGGGAGGTTCGCTTATGGCGAAGAGTCAATTCCGAAAAGGCGTTTTTTTCGCTGTTCGCCAACAAACACCCCGCACGAGCTTTACATTCGTTCCCCCGGGAGAGCCCCCCGAACAACGGGCCGCCCGTTCTCCGTCCCTCATCCCTCAACGACCGCCCCCTGCCGTCCCTCCTCGCTTCTTGGCCAAAAAGAAAAGTCGTCCTTTTTCCCATAACCCCACAGCGTAGGCCTCCGCTTCCGCTCCACTTCCCACAAAATAGTCCACCCGCCCGGGCCCCTTGATCGCCCCTCCTTCGTCCTGACTTAACACGAATCGTTGAACGTTGTTTCTCCCCGAAGTAGACATCCACGCCAGAGCGCCCGGCGGGAATACCTGGGGATCTAGGGCCACCGACCGGCCTGGGGTTAACGGCAGGTTCAAGGAACCAACGGCCTTATCCTTTAACGACCCCTGATCAATTTTAAAAAAAATGTAGCGGGAATTTTTATTCAAAATCTTCTGCCGTTCGTCCGGGTGGGACGCCAAATAGTCCACCATGGCCTTCCGACTAAACTTTTTCCGTGGAAGGATCCCCTGCTCGATCATCGCCCCTCCCACCGACTGATACGGGTGCCCGTTGTTTCCCGCGTAACGGACCCGGACCCGGCTGCCATCAGGGAGAAGCAACCAGCCGGACCCCTGAACCTGCAGAAAAAATATTTCCACAGGGTCATCGGCCCACGCAATTTCCAAATCGCGCCCCGCCAAAACGAAATCCGAATCAATATCCTTCCGCGTGTAATAGGGCGTCCGCCCGAGATTCGATTTCCGGAAGACCCGACGGTCCCCGTTCGGAAACCGCTCTTCCTCCAGATCCGGTGGTCGCCCATACAAGGGAAACCGAAACCTTTTCGTCTTTTTCAGAGAGGCCTGTAAACTGTGCTCGTAATAGGCGCTGTAGACCACCGTGCCCTGGTGGTCTGACCCCACTGAAGCGTAGACATGGAAATCTCGCGCCAGGGCTTCCCGACGGTCTCCCTTCTCACCCTCCATCACGAAAAGAAAATGTTCCAGGGACGCGGCCATTTCGTCCGCCGTGTAAACATCGGGACCCAAATAAAAAAAACGGTCGGAAGGAAGCGATCGATAATACCCCACACTCTGCTGAACAGCGACGACCAGTTCCGGGATAGAAGAATCGTCAATCAGAGAGGGAATTTCAGCGGGGGAAAGGCGAACCAACGAATGGGAATTGCCCCCAAGACCACTGTCAAAGGGGCGCGGCGCAACAGGGGACTCACGCGAGGAGGGAACCGGACCTAAGCAGGCGGACAGAAAAACGCCAACACCGAGCAGACAGAGCCAGCGCCCCAAACACTACTCCCGAATAAAAAGTGCCTCGATGGAAGACTGGTCCCACCGCACATGCACTTTTTTAAGAAGACCAGACGCGTCAAAACTCAGGTGAGCCAAAATGGGAACATCCCGGGTCGCGCTGGAAATGGCGTAACGATAGGATAAGACTTGCAAATCATTTTCAGGAACACTGACCGCGGGATTGCCCAGCAACATTAACGTCTTTTCGTGACTGGGAAGTTCCGCTTCAATATCGGGGGGCAAATGAATGAGTCCCCGGGCCATTTTTTTTAGTTCAAACACTTCGGCGTCCTTCGCCTGCTTCAGCGTTTCCAATATAACGTTTCGCGGAAAGAGGAGCATGAACTTTTCAGGCACAATGATTTTGGCCAAACGCCCATCGCGGGAGACCAGATCCAAGCTCAATCGGTTTAACGGCGGCGGAGAGGGAACGGAGGAGCGATGGACCAAATTAAATTCATAGTGAAGGAGGACCTCCCCGTTATTTTCTGTTTGAAAAAGAGGTTCCGCCCCAACAAGAAAACGGGTGTCTTTTAAACGAAGAACCGGTTTCTTAAATTCAATGACGAGATTCGACCGACCTCCAATAGCAAAGTGGGTATCGAAATTTTGAAGTTGTTTCTTGACTTCAAGAAGACGCAGGTAGACGCATCCTGACAACAGGGTTAAGAGGGTACCCAACAAGGCCACCGTGGCGACCTGTCGTTCAGGGCGAAAACGGGGCGTGGGGCTCATGAGGGGATAGCCACCCGGAGATGGGCCCCATGGGCTTTCTCCAATCCGGTCAGCACCCGTTCGTGCAAAGTCTGAGCTTCCTCGTCGGTAAGAGTTCGATCGGAATGCCGAAACGTGACCCGAAACGCGAGGCTCCGCGTCCCCGCTGGAAGTCCCTGCCCATGAAACACATCAAAAAGTTCAACAGCCTCCACCCATGCGCACTCACGGTTGATCCACGAGACGATGGACGCCCAAGGAACTCCCTCGGGAAACACCAGGGAGAAATCACGAACCAAGGCCGGCTGACGGGAAAGTCCTCGGTAATTTCGTTCGACAAAAGGTCCCCCCACCGCCACCGACAGGTTATACTCCCCCACAAACGTATCGGACGGCAACGCCCACATTTCCGCTTGAAGGGGATGCACCCGTCCGAAATAACCCAAACGTTCCTCACCCCGCCAAATCGTTTGGGATTCGGCCGGGTGGAGAAAGGGGAGGGGTTCCACTTTAAAAGAAATACCTTCCAAACGCCACTCGTTCAGAAGCGCCTCAGACCAGGCCCGGGCGTCCCACATTTCCAAGGGACGCGAGCGATATTTCCAGTGATCCGCGTGGTCCCGCCCCGTGGCCGCCCAAGCGATATGATCCGCTTCCACCACCGCCCCCCCCTTACGGTGAAAGGCCCGGGCCGATTCGAACAGTCGAGCGTCACGGGATCCCCGCCGAACATTACCCGCCAGACACACCAAAAGGTTCACCAAGAGACTGGGGTTCAGACATTCTCCGGTCAAAGAAAGAGGGTTGGATAGTTCCACCGGGTTTTCGCCGGTGGGCCCCGCCCAACGGTCCCACAACGTTCGAGGAACCAACCCGCTTTGAACAGCTTCCCAAAACCCAAGCCCGATCAATTTATCCCGTGCACGGAGTGAAAGCGAACGGACAAGCGGAAGCGCCGGCCCATCGGACACCGCCGCCCGCACACGGCCAGGGATACGATCGTAACCGATCCGACGCGCCACTTCTTCAACGATGTCCGGAGTGTCCTGCACATCCGCCCGATGAAGAGGCGGCGTTACGCGCAACAAAGGGTCCCCGCCTTCGCACACAAAACCAAAACTTTCCAAAGCGTTTTTAACGTCAGCCAGGCTCACCGACAATCCCAAAAGACGCAAAAGTCGTTCAAAGGAAACTTCAATGGGCTTCGGCGTCGCCATTTCACTCCGGGCGTCCTCTTCCGCCACCATCACGCCACCGGCCAGAGACTGAATCAAGGCCGCCGCACGACAGCTGGCCTTCTCCGTCATTTCAAAATCGGTCCCCCGTTCAAAACGGTAGGAACTTTCGGTGGACACGTTCAATCGGCCGCGGGAGCGCCGAACATGAGACGGCAAAAATCGTGCGCTTTCCAACAAAACAGACGTTGTGTTTTCCCCCACGCCAGTCCCCTGCCCCCCCATCACCCCCGCCGCGGCCACAGGACCTTTACCATCCGCAATGACAAGAACCCCATCCACGGTTCGGGTGACCCCGTCTAAACATTCCAATTTCTCTCCGGCGCCTCCCAAACGAACAACAACCGATCCCCCCGCTAGCCGGGCACGATCAAAGACGTGAAGGGGATGACCCAATTCCAGCAAAACGTAGTTGGTCACATCCACCACATTATTAATGGACCGAATCCCGCATCGCTCCAACCGAAGACGCATCCACAGGGGGGATGGCGCCACCCGCACGGAATCGAGAACACGGGCCACATATCGGCCGCACAGCGTTCGTTCCTCCACCCGGACCAAACCCGTTTTTCGGGGAACCACCGGAATCGACAAGGCAGGCCACCGAACAGGTTTCCCCAGCCCCGCAGCGATCTCACGAGCGAGACCCCAGTGGGAAAGCGCATCAGGTCGGTTGGGAGTCACTTCCACATCGAGAATAACATCGTTAAGCGCGAGCGTTTCCAAAACGTCTTGACCCAAGGGAGCTTCGTTCGGAAGAAGGTAAAGACCGGAGTGGTCGGGACCAAGCCCCAACTCCCGAGAGGAACAAAGCATCCCGTGGGAATCGATCCCCCGCAGGGGCCGTTTCTCAATCACAAGCCCATCCGGCAACCGGGCTCCCAAGCGGGCGAACGGATATCGATGCCCCGCCTCAACGTTGGGCGCTCCACAGACCACCTGAAAATGGGAGGTTCCGTCAAAAACGTCACACAGTTTAAGCTTGTCCGCGTTGGGATGCTTTTCGGCCGACTCCACCTGAGCCACCACCACGCCGGACACCGCGCCTCCCACCGGAGTAAGAGCGGACACCTCAAATCCCTGCTTCAGCAATAGCGCGGCGATCTCCTGGGGAGTTTCGGAAAATTCGACGAACTCTTTCAACCAAAGAAAGGAAGCCTTCACGCGAAATTCTCCAAGAACCGAATGTCGTTCTCGTAGAAAAGGCGCATGTCGTCCACTCCGTATTTGAACATGGCCACCCGCTCCACCCCTATGCCAAAAGCCCAGCCCGAATATTTTTCCGGGTCACACCCCACGGACCGAAGAACATTCGGATGAACAAGACCCGACCCTAACATTTCCACCCACCCCGTGAACTTGCACACCCGGCACCCTTTTTGACCACAGAGCGTGCAGGAGATATCCATTTCAAGACCAGGTTCAACGAAAGGAAAAAAAGAAGGACGAAAGCGTGTTTTAACGGAGACCCCCCGATCGCCGAAAAGACGTTCCGCGAAAAGGGTCAATACCCCCTTCAGATCCGCCACGGAAATCCCGATATCCACCGCGAGACCTTCCACCTGATGAAAAACGTAGGAGTGCGTGGCGTCCACATTTTCATGACGAAAAACTCGCCCTGGAGCAACGATGTAGACAGGAGGCTTGCGAGACCGCAAATGCCGAATTTGAACGGGGGAGGTGTGCGTACGAAGAAGAAGCGGTTGACCCGCTCGATCGGTAAAGTCCTTTAAGTAGAACGTGTCGTGAGAGTCTCGAGCGGGATGATCCGGTGGGTGGTTGAGAGCGGTGAAGTTATTATCATCTGTTTCGGCCTCAGGTCCTTCCGCAATGGAAAAACCCAACCGTAAAAAAACATCAGTAATCTCCTCCATCACCCGCGTCAAGGGATGCTGGCCCCCACGCCGCAAGGGGAATCCCGGCAAGGAAAGATCAATTTTTGATTTTGAGAGCTCAGAGGTTAGGCGGGCATTGTCCAATTCTTTCTTTCGGCGGTCCACACTCGCTTCAATGGCAACTTTTAGTTCGTTGGCACGCCGTCCAACATCGCGTTTTTCGTCACTGGGTAAACCCGGGAGGGCGGTAAGAATCCGCGTTAACGCCCCTTCTTTACGACCGAGGTATTTGAGACGATAAGCTTCCAACGCGTCCCCATCGGCTAATGACGCAGCCTCCGCAAGACTCTCGGTTCGAAGGGATTCCAGTTGTGAAAGGAGGGCGGACATAAAGAACGACGGGGCCCGGAAAGTCAGAACACCGGGTCCAGCCCGGAAAGACTACGCCGCTTTAACGAAGGCGTGTTCTCGAGCCACTGCCGCGAGTTTCTGGAAGGACGCCTGGTCTTCCGTGGCCATGGTCGCAATCACCTTGCGATCCATGACGACACCGGCCTTTTTTAAACCCGAGAAAAAGCGTGAGTAACTCAAGCCTTCCGCACGGGAAGCGGCATTGATTCGTTGAATCCAAATAGCCCGCATGTCACGCTTTTTATCTTTGCGACCCCGATACATATGCCGCATGGACATTTCCAAATGTTGAATAACCATCCGCCACCGGGTACTTTTCGTGGCGTAGGCCCCTTTGGCGCGACGGAACCATTTCTTTTTTCGCTGACGAGTGTAAACAGAACTTTTAACGCGCATAGGGCAAGATCGCTTTAATCATATCGGATTGTTTGGTGTTCAATTTGTTGTCTTTCAGGAAACGACGGCGCCGATTGGAAGACATACCGATCAAGAGATGCCGTCGTCCCTGCGTTTGATGCATGACGTGCCCTTGAGCGGTGATTCGAAAACGCTTTTTCGCTCCACTGTGACTTTTAATTTTTGGCATGAATGAACTCGACTTATTTATTGACCGGACATAGTTCCGGTGTAAAAATCGTGTCCGCTACTTTTTCTGGGGGGCCAACATCAGGATCATCCGGTTCCCGAACATCGTTGGGGAAGATTCCACCGTGGCCGCTTCGCCCAAAATACCCTTGATCCGTTCAATGATTTTATGGCCCAAATCTTTGTGTTCCATTTCCCGCCCGCGGAACATCACGGTAATACGCACCTTATCCCGCCCATCTAAAAACTTTTGAATGGACCTTAGTTTCGTATCAAAATCATGCTCCCCAATACGGGGCCGAAACCGAACTTCTTTAACCTGGCCACCCTTCGCGTGCTTTTTCGCTTCTTTCTTTTGCTTCTCTTTTTCGTAGCGATACTTGGAGAAGTCCACCACTTTACACACCGGGGGATTTGCCAGGGGGGCGACCTCAACTAAATCCTTCCCTCTGTCTTGGGCCGTGCGAATGGCCTCATCCAGGTTTTTGATTCCCAACTGGGTTCCATCCTCATCAATGAGACGGACCTGCTGAGACCGTATTTGGTTATTCACTCGCGGTCCACTGGTATTTCCTACTGGAGGCCGCGTAAAAGGTTTAGGGTAGATGCTCGTTGTCTCCTAAAAATAACAGGGGAGGAAGTCCGCCCCTGCGTCGTGTTGCGGTGTCATACTAACAGAACCAAACGTCTCTGTCAATGGTGTTCTCACTCTCATTTATTTATTTGATCGGTTCAGGAACCGGCCTTTCAGAAGGCAGCTTCGCCGCGACAGCCGCGAGATTCACTTCAGCCTCAACCGCCCAAGGGGACTTGGAGTAAAGAGTGAGGAGCCTTTCGTAAGAGACTTTCGCCTCCGCCCATTGCTGAAGAGCGGAATGCAATCGACCGAGCTCCATATACGCCCGGGGGACAAGGAAATGATCCGGGTAGTCCCGAACCAATTGGTCATAAAACCCAATGGCTTCCTTGTACTGCTGAAGTTCCACAGCAGAAGAAGCCTGTCCGGCCAACATCAACACCTTGTAAGCGGGGAGCGACGCTTGACCAAATCCTGCGCGATAATTTTTTGCGGCCTCTTCGAACTTTCGGTCGCTGAACAAAATGTCCCCTTTTAAAATATAGGCCTGCATCCCCACGGCGTTCGTTCGTTGGGTATTGATGACTTCGTCAATGGCCCCCAAAGCCTCTTTCATTGCCCCCTGGGAGGCCTGATAACGGGCCTTCGCCAGCTGAAGGATTCCCCCTTCCTGAAGCTTTTTTCGATTCACCACAATGAGGCCCGCGAGGCCCCCCGCCAAAATGAGCGTAACGAGAGCCAAGCCCAATTGGGCCCGATGCGTCACGATCCACTGCGCCACTTTTTCGCCTTTGGTCACCGGCACGTGAGCACGGCCCGGCAATGAGAAAATATTTGATGACATAAAGAGCCCACCCTTTGATCGTATTGATCCACTCATTTTCCGCCCACGCCCCCGGGCGGACTTGAACCACCAACCTTCTCCTTAGGACGGAGCCGCTCTATCCAATTGAGCTACGGAGGCTTGGGCGGAAAACGACCCTATTCCAACAGAAAAGAAGTCAATCGTATTGAATGAGAGACACCACCTCAAATCCACTCAACCGTTCACGTCCCTTTAAGAAATTCAGCTCGATCGCAAAGGCCGCTCCCATCACGAGGCCGCCCGCTTCGGCCACCAGCCGCGCTACCGCCCCTGCGGTTCCCCCTGTGGCCAACACATCGTCAACAACAATGACGCGTTCGTTTGGGCGAAGAGCGTCCACATGCATTTGCAACGTGTCTTCCCCGTATTCCAACGCGTAACGGGCGGAAATCGTCTGATAGGGCAGTCGTCCTTTTTTTCGGACAGGAACCAGCCCAACACCCAATCGACAAGCCACCGCCGATCCAAAGATAAACCCTCGGGATTCAATGGAAATCACTTTGTCAACACGATGCCGTTCTCCCACCTTCGCCAAGAGATCAATCGAATGGGCAAACGCCGGTCCGTCCCCCAGGAGAGGCGTGATGTCCTTAAAAACAATTCCTTTCTTGGGGAAATCCGGAATGTCTCGAATAAGAGACCGCAAATCCACGGGGAGAGCGGAGGAAACCGATGTCACCGCAGCCCCATTCGGTGACTCACGCGACGCAGCCGCGCCATCGCGCGTTCTTCCAATTGGCGAACCCGTTCCCGGGAGATTCGCATTTTTTTTCCCACCTCTTCTAATGTCATGGGCTCTTTTCCCGTCACACCATAACGCATTTCCAAAATAGATCTCTCCCGTTGGCTGACCCCCCTGAGGGCGGTGGCCACATCACTCCGATCCCGGAGAAGTGAAAAAATACGTTCCGGCCCCTGATCCGGCCGATCACTCACCATGTCGCGAATAAAAAGGTTTTCGTCTTCATCCAACGGCATATCCAGGCTCCCCACAGGCCTGGCCGCTTCATGAGCGTCCACAACGCTGCGAATTTGCCTCGGGGAAAGTGAGAGTTTTTTTCCCATTTCTTGAATGGTCGGGCTCCGACCGTGTTCAACCCTCAACCGCTCCCATTCTCTTAACCACCGACGAAGGGCTTCCAGCGCGTGGGGCGGTATACGAATCAATTTTGATTGTTCATCGTAAGCCCGACGAATCGATTGCTCGATCCAATACGACGCGTAGGTCGAAAATCGAAACCCTCGTTTGGGATCAAATTTATCGACCGCGTGCATCAAACCCAAATTCCCTTCCATAATGAGGTCGATAAAATCAACCCCGGAACGAAAATATTTCTTGGCGACAGGAATCACCAATCGTAAATTTGATTCGACCAACCGTTTCTTGGATTTCTTATCGCCTTTTTTGGCTCGGCGCCACAATTCAGTCACGTCTTCTTTGGACACATCCTGAAGACGCTTAACCCCATGAAAGTAGAGCGTAACCGCATCCAAACTTTCCGCCATTCCGGTGATCTCCTTCAAATCGCCTCAACCCAAAAAATTCGCCAGAACCACCTACACAAACCCCGATCCCTTGCCAACATAAAAAAATGCGGCTCGTTAGAACCGGAAGGATTCATCGAATGATAAACATCTCCGCGGGATCATTCTTGGGTGTTAATGGAATCTCCTCAGTGCGATCCACACGCGCCAGCAGGTGAGAGGTTCGGACATGATTTAGAAGGTCCGCCAAGACGTCCACCTCCCCTTCCGCTTCAAGGGAAACCGACCCGTCAAATTCGTTACGGACCCACCCCCGAATTCCGCGAGAAAGAGCCGCTTCCTCACAAAAGGCCCGAAAACCGACCCCCTGAACCCGCCCATCAAATCGCCATCGCCGACGACTAAGCATCTTTTCCCTTAAAAATCGGGGTGCGGGGTCGTGGGTGCCTGTGGGTGCCGTGTGCCAGTGGCACACGTTTGGCACGCCGCGAACAGCGGCCGGCCCCAAAGGGGACGTTTACGACGGGCCGAACAGGCCCCGGGTCCCGCGGTAAGTGCAACGAACGACTTCCACCAACCCCCAAAACGAACCGATCGCAGTGATGAACATCACCTAACTTAAAAATCGGGGTGCGGGGACTTGAACCCCGGACCTCTTGGTCCCGAACCAAGCGCGCTACCAACTGCGCTACACCCCGTAAATCACTACCTCCGCCCGCCTTCCGTTTTCGAACCAAGCGCGCCTTCCAACCCTCACACAGGGGTTCCAGGCCGGCCCGGCTAAAGCCGGTCGTCCCAATCGTGTGCCCTACTCGGCACACGGGACCCAACTGCGCTACACCCCGTAAATTAATGTTTCCGCCCGCCTTCCGTTCAGACTTTATTGGTTTTCCCACAACGGCTCGAAGCAATACCATTGGTCACCATGAGTGGCAACGTATTTTCCCAATACTTGGGCCATCTTGTCCATAAGATTCTGAACAGGGTCGGGGCCTTCCGGCCATAAAGGACCCTCCACAACAACCCGGTAGTGGCCCGGTCGATCCATGAGAGCGAACCCGGGAAGGATCGGACACCCCAGGCGACTTGCAAAAAGGAATGGTCCGCGGGGGAGACGAATCTCGCTTCCACAAAGGGAAACCCGACCACCATCCTCCCCAAAAGGACGGTCCCCCAACATGGCGACCGTCTCTCTCCGTCGCAGGGCTTTGGCAATTCCGTGAGCGGCCCCCCGCCCCACCGCCAGATACGAAAACCCCGACGGCCTCCGAGACTGAATAAAATGTTGCATGGCACGGGATCGATAGGGCTGAAACACGGCCGTCACAGGCCACCCCCACTCCGCGACAACACGCCCCCCCATCTCCCAATTACCTAAGTGCGTCGTCAAGAGAATGGCCCCACGCCCACGAGCGCGGACCGCCTCGGCCTGATCGCGGCCCTCGACCGATATAGTAACTTTTTGTCGGCCTAAAAAATCAGCCAATGTCACGCCAAAATTTTCAAACACCCGATCCACCTGAAACCGCGTGCCATAGAAAGCGTTCATACGTTCGATGTTCTTTCTCACCGCATCGGATTTTGTTGCAAACAATTTCCGCATCCCCCTCCCCAGGCCGGACGCCCAACGGTAACGCAAAGAAGGAGGCAAGGCCGCCGCAACACGGCTGGAAAGAGAAAGCCCCAACGCCCAAAAAAATTCTCGACTCACGTGAACGCCGATGAAACCCGCCGCCCCACAGCACGGGGAGGACTATCCCGATCACTGCTCACCAGAGAAAGAATCGCATCGGCCGCGTCCCGAGCCGCCCAAGGGCGAGCTAAGCGGGCCCCACTTTCCCTCAAGCGATCCAAGCGAGCAGGCTCCAAAAATAAGTGACTCACCACCTCGACCAATTCATCCAATGTGTCAGCCCGAATTGCCGCTCCGTGTCGAAGGAGATACGTGGCGTTCCGTTCTTCTTGACCTGGGATCGGTTCTATCATCACCATAGGGAGTCCTTGGGCCAAGGCTTCCGACGTGGTCAATCCCCCAGGCTTGGAAATCAGCAAATCAGCCGCCCCCATCAGCCGATGAACCGTACGGGTGTGTCCTAAAATCCGAACGCGTCGGTCCCCCGCAAAATAGCGTGTCATCCGTCGGAGGAGTGACCGGTTGTTCCCACAAACAACCACCAATTGAAACCCTAGGGGAATACGACGCAACGCGTTGACGGCGTCTTCCAAGGGCCCCAACCCGTAGTTACCGCCCATCACTAAAATCAGGGGATCCCGAGTGCCAAGCCCCAGGGCCGCTCGTGCCGCTCTCCGATCGAGACGCTGCGCAAAATGAAGGTCCACAGGGATTCCCGTCACTCGAATACGGTCTTCCGAGACCCCCAACCGCATCATCCGTCGACGGACTTCGTTGGAAGGCACCAGATAAAGATCCACCTGAGAAGAAATCCAATATTTGTGAACACCGAAATCGGTAATAATGCCCACCAGGGGAACGTTAATAAGCCCCCGTTCTTTCATTGCCGACAACAATCCCGCGGGAACCGCCTGAGTGCACACCAAACAACTGGGACGATATTTTCGTAGAAGTTCGGTGATGCGTCGGGTATTGAAAAGTCCAATAAACTCGCGGAGATCCCGAGTCGCTTTTTCAACATAGGGGTTGTCATACAAATAGTCCCACACCTGGGGAACCATTTTCAGCAATTGAATATAAAGTTTGGAAATAATCTTCCCAAAAACGGGATTGGAATAATTGATGGAGTGAATTCCCTCGCAAGAGACCGGCGGCCGACGTCGCCGCAACACCCCCATCACCGCGTCCGCGGCCCGCTGGTGTCCACTGGCGTGGGAAATATAACAAAAGAGAATCCGTGCCTGTGGGTTCACAGGAGAGAACGACGGGGACCGTGTAGGCCTAAGCGGGACAACGGAGCTTGGAATAAAAAAACCGCCACCTTTTTATTTTTACACCACGTTTCAGTCCGACACATCGGGGCGGTGGGACTTGAACCCACGACCTCTCGCACCCCAAGCGAGTGCGCTACCACTACGCTACGCCCCGGTGTCTCGGACTGAACAATTAAAACCAACTCTCCGACACCTTCAACGAAGGCTATCGGTCCTCGCTTTCAAATCTTTGACGAGTGCCGCCAAATCCGATCGAACATCTTTTAGCGTGGACACAGCGGCCGAGGAATCGCTCAGCGCTAAAGAGATCTGCAGGGGCCCCCGTTTCGCTTCGGCCCGTAAATGTTTCTTGGCCCCCGCCAGAGTCAGCCCGCGGTCCCGGACCAACTCCTGGACACGAAGAAGCCCTTCCACATCTTTTCGGGAAAAACGCCGATGCCCCGACCCTCGACGGGCAGGACGCACCACACCAGCGGCTGACTCCCAATACCGCAAAACGTGCGACTTCAGGCCCGTGAGTCGACTCACTTCGCCGATGGAGAAGAACTCCTGATCCGTCGGTAGACTCAAGAGCATGGGACGGCCAATATACCACAAGCCGAACCAGAAATCAATAAATCCTCCGCCCTGATCGACGGAAGGAGGACTTCGTCAAAGAAGTCCTTTCGCCATTTTAAATTTAATCCGCCGCCGGGGAGGAATGATCACGGGCGTACCCGTCCGAGGGTTGCGGGCCGGCTTGCTTTTTCGCATCACCACGTGAAAACTCCCAAACCCCTGCACCACGACTTTGTTCCCCTCCTGGAGGGCCTTCGCCATCCCTTCAAACATATGCGTCACCGCCGATTTCGCTTCCATTAAATTGCCCACGTCCTTCGCTACCATTTTCACCAGGTCCGCTTTGTTCATGATCTCTCCTTAGGACGGCATTTGTTTAATAAAAGATTGGATGTGCATCATTTCCGGCACCGGCGGTCGGGACAGCAGGTCCCGCATGGCGTCCCGTGCGGGCTTTCCCTCATAGAGAATATGATAAAGCTCCAGAATAATGGGGAGATCCAACCCGTGCCGCAACGCCAATTGCATGGCGCTCTTCGTGGTGGGGAACCCTTCGGCCACCATGGTCATTTCAGCCAACGCCTCTTTGGCCGTTTTTCCTGAACCCAATTTTTCCCCTAAGGAACGGTTCCGGGAATGTTGGGACGTACACGTCACAATCAAATCCCCCAACCCTGCCAATCCCAAAAAGGTAATCACCTGGGCCCCTTCAGCCATGCCCAACCGAACCATCTCGTTCAATCCCCGGGTCATGAGGGCGGCCTTTGTGTTGTCCCCAAAACCCAATCCGTCCGATACACCGCAAGCCACCGCAAAAACATTTTTGAGGGCCCCACATAGTTCCACACCCGTAAAATCAGGATTGGTGTACACACGCAGATGATCGGCGTTAAACAAGTCCACTATTTTTTGTCGAAAGGTGTCCGGCCCCGCGGCCACCACAGCGGCCGGGAGGGAACGAGCCACTTCTTCCGCGTGAGAAGGCCCCGCCAATACCGCCACCCGTCCGGCCAAGCGCGGATCCGACTCCGCGATGACCTCGCTCATGCGTTTGAGCGAATCGTTTTCTATCCCCTTGGAAACGCTCACCACCCAAGCTCCCGGGAGTAACGCATCGGTCTTTTTAACCGCCTGAAACGTGGATCGAACATGGGTTGAAGGAACAGCGTTCACCAGGACCGATCTCCCGGAAAGAGCTTCCCCGAGACGTGAGGTCACTTGGACACTGTCATGAAGAACCAAAGGCGGTAAAGTGGGCAAGCGCCGTGTTCGCTTTAATCGGTCCGCGTCATTCTCCACGAATTCCCACAAAAACACATCATGACCATTTTTTGCCAGGTGGTCGGCCAGCGTTGCGCCCCAACTGCCGCCGCCCAAAACCGCGATGCGCTCATTCATGGAAGGGGTCCTTTTTTTGACAGAGTAAAGAGAGGAGGTTCCTCACCGCGAAGGAGCCGCCGAATATTGGGAATGTGACGAAAAATGACAACGCCACTTAAAATCAACGCCAACAAAACCCGAGAGGCGGGGCTCTCCAACCCCTGAGCGGCCACAGGCAAAACCATGGCGGCCCCAATGGACCCGACCGAAACACGTCGAGAGAGCCCGAAAAGTAACGCAAAAACGAGGAGCGCGATCCCCATGGGGACGGGCAAAAGAGCCAAAAACACTCCCGCGGAGGTGGCCACTCCTTTCCCCCCACGAAAGTGAACCCAAAAGGACCAACTGTGCCCACCCACCACGGCCACACCCGCGAACAAGGGCCATAGGTTTCCCCCCAAAAAGATGAGCGCCAATTCCACAGCAAGAAATCCTTTGGCAATATCCACCAAGAGAGTCGCGACTCCGGCCATTTTCCCCACAGAACGAAAAACGTTGGTCGCCCCCACGTTACCCGATCCAACGGTACGAATATCGATACCTTTAAGCCCCCGCCCCATCAGGTAGCCGGTTGGGATAGATCCCAAACCATAGGCCAGACCCATAATCACAAAGATCTCGATCATCGTTTTCCTTTCTTAAACTTCATCACCAACGGAACCCCCGCCATCCCATACACCTTTCGAAAAACCCCTTCCAGGTGGCGCTCAAAGGAAAAGTGGACTTCCCCTGGTTCCAGATTGGAACGCAGGATAAAAACCGGTGGTGCGGTGGCCGCCTGCGTCGCGCTGTAAAAAACCATCTTGCGTCCACGGTAAGAATAGGGACGTTCCTGCACCGCCTTCCAAAAAAAGGCCGTCAGTTCCTCTTCGTCAAAGCGCTGACGAAAAGCGTCCCGTGTGACCCGTAACGCTTTTAAAAGTTCTTCCACGTGATGGCCCGTTTTCGCGGAGAGAAAAACCACGGGACTGTGGGCCATAAAGGGCATCCCTTCCGGCGTTCGGTCGCGGAAATAGGCGGCGTTGGGCGCCCGATCCACCACCAGGTCCCATTTGTTCACCCCCACCACACACGCCCGGCGTTTTTCATCAATCAGTCGGCCCACCGCCACGTCCCCCTCGGTCAACCCCTCCGAAGCGTCCACCAAAAGGAGGGCCACCTCACACCGTTCCAAAGCGCGTTCGGTCATCAACCGGGTTAACCCCTCCAAATCGTCGGCCTTGGACTTTTTCGCTCGAAGGCCCGCCGTGTCGATCAAGAGGAACGATTGGTCTTTCCAGCGCAATCGGCTGTCAATGGTGTCCCGCGTGGTTCCGGGAACGGGGGAAACGATCATCCGCTCTTCCCCGACCAACCGGTTCGTGAGAGACGATTTCCCCACGTTCGGGCGACCCACAATTGAGATTCGAACTTCTTCCGTGTCCGCGTCGTGGGGTTCCCCTCCCCGCGGTGGACCTCCCGTTTTTTCTTCTAAAGTGTCCAATAAACTGGAAATGCGCCGCCCATGGGACGCCGACAGAGTCAAAATGTTTGAAAACCCCAACCGCGCGAAATCACCCAACGCGGCGTCATGCCGTTCGGCGTCTGCTTTGTTCACGGCCAGGATCACTCGGCCCGCCATCGGCCGCAGCAAACGGGCAAAATCCTGATCCCCGGCGGTCAACCCTTCCTTGGCGTCCACGGCCCATACGATCACGTCGGCTTGATCCACCCAACGCTTCACCTGAGTCCGCACCGAGGCCATCACGTCCGCCCCCGGTGCATAGCCTCCGGTGTCCACCACTCGATACACGCGCCCGTTCCAATGACACAAGCCTTCAATCCAGTCCCGGGTGGTTCCCGCAATGGGAGACGTGATGGCCCGGCGGCTCTCGCAAAGCCGGTTGAAAAGAGTGGACTTCCCTACGTTGGGCCGACCAACGATAACGACGGTGGGCAAAGTGCTGCTCACGCTAATTCCCCTAATGTTTTCGACCCCACCCAGACATAATCCGCCATGGACATGACCGTGACCGCCACCATCGGCCAGAAAAGCAGCGCCGGCCACGTTTGGCCTGGGAAGGCCAACACCGCCATAACGGTGAGCATTTGCACCAACGTGGTGGCTTTCCCCAAAAACCGAGGGCGAACGATGGATGTGCCAGATAAAATAGTGATCACGTTCCACCCCAAAAGAATTAAAAGATCTCGAGAAAAAACGACAATAAAAACCCACATGGGACAGCGACCCAAATGAGCAAAAACCAAAAAGGAAGAAGAAAGAAGGAGCTTGTCCGCGATGGGATCCAGAAAGGTCCCTAAGGTGGTCTGCTCGCCCCGCCAACGGGCCACGGCCCCATCCAACACATCGGAAAGGGCCGCTAAAACGAAAATATACAAGGGCCACAATCGCTCGCCCTTTAAGAGAAGAATCACCAACACCGGCGTCAAAAGGATACGCGCTATCGTGATGCGATTGGCCCATGTCATGGGCCGCGCCCCGGAAAGATTTGATTTATTAACAACCATGCTCCAGCTCCTTTCGAATAAATCCCCAATTTTTATCGTCCAATTTGACCCGAAACCGGGTACCGTCCGCCGCCGGTTTTTCAGAAACGATTCGCCCCGTACCGTAAAGAACGGGCAAGAGATCTCGGCGCCTGTGCGGAAGAACAAAGGTCCGGTCCACAAGCCCCACTTCCAATTGGGCTTCCACCCGAGAAAGAAACCGGTCCAATCCATCGCCCTTTCGGGCGGAAACCATCACCCGCCCTTCCCGCCGCCCCTGAGCCCGCTGGGCCGATGTAAGCGCGTCACATTTATTGAACAGGTTCATCCGGGGAATCTTGTCTGCCTCTAAAAGACGGAGGACATCTTCCACCACCCGCTTCTGTTCAACCCAATCCGGGTTCGATGCGTCCACCACATGAACAACGAAATCCGAATCGCGGGCTTCTTCCAACGTGGCGTGGAAGGCCGCCACCAGGTGATGCGGCAACCGTTGAATAAAGCCCACCGTGTCCACGAACAACGCCGGTCGCCCCCCCGGCAATTTCACCCGTCGGGTGGTGGGGTCCAACGTGGCAAAAAGTTTGTCATCGGCCAACACATCGAGGCCAGGGCTTGTGTGGAGCGCGTTTAAAAGAGTCGATTTCCCGGCGTTGGTGTATCCCACAATCGCCACAAGGGGAACCGGGGTCCGCCGCCGATTGTCTCGCTGAAGGGCCCGTTGATGTCGAACGCCAACCATCTCACGCTTCAAACGCACGATCCGTTCCCGAATACGCCGTTGGGAAATTTCCAGTTTCCGTTCTCCAGGGCCCCGGGTCCCAATTCCTCCGGTCTGTTGTTCAAAACGCCCATACCGCTCCGTAATCCTCGGCAAGAGGTAGTTCATTTGAGCCAGTTCCACTTGCAGTTTGCCTTCCCGCGTACGGGCCCGCTGGGCAAAAATATCTAAAATAAGCCGGGTTCGGTCAATGATCTTGGCGGGGATCACCTCTTGCAAATTCTTCTGTTGACTGGGGGAAAGTTCCTCATCAAAAACGACGGCGGACAACCCGTCACGCTTCACCAGCTCGGCAATCTCCACCGCCTTTCCCTCACCAATCAGTGTCGCGGGGTCCCGTCGGGCCCGTTCCTGAACCACCGTGGCTTCCGCCACCCCCCCAGCGGTTTCAAGAAGACGTTTAAGTTCCAGAAGAGACGCGGACTCAACCCTTTCGTCGCCCCCCTTCAAACGAATCCCGACCACCACCGCGCGTTCCATGGCTGGCATTCTAGCGTTTGTTTAAAATGAAGGGAAGACAAACATTTTGGGAATTAAAAATCCTGAACCCGGCCAACAGGGTTCAGGAGGGGAGACGTCAGTGAGCGGCTTGATTAAGAACGACAACCGCCCGCTGGTTATCGGAACTTGAAAACACCACCACACACTTGGCTTGATCCGTGGCCGCGGAAGCGTAGAGATGATGGAGGTCAATGGCCGCCTCCCGCAATTTTTCCGTTAACAGCTTAAGCATGCCGGGTTTGTGAGGGACCTCGACCACCACCACATGCGTTTCGCGAACCTCAATGTTTTTGGCGCGAAGGGCGTCGGACGCCCGTAACGCATCGTCCACCAGAAGGCGAAAAACGCCGTCTCGTCCTTCCACCCAGGCGCACACCGCCAAAATGGTCAGGCCTTTTTCGGCGACCGTTTTGACGACGTCAGCCAGACCCCCTATTTCGTTCAACCGTTTGATAAGAAGTTCTTTACCGAGAGTGGCCTTGAGCATGGGACCCTCCTTTTCCTTTCGTTCGCTGGGACCTCGCAGGGAACGGTCCCTCGTGAAATGAATCCGGCGCGCAGAGGGTTTCAAAAAAGTGGGTGTGCACACGGTCAAACACCCCGCGCACGCCCCCCCCGTGCTCCAGAATATCCATCAGGCCGACTCCAGGAAGAAATATCCCGGGAAGAGGGCCCTTCGATTTCTGAATTATCTTCGTCATCGAATCTCCTTTTCTCAGAGTTCGAGGCCTTTCCCGGGCCCTTGCCGAACAACCGCCTCCACCGCCCGGAGCGTGGTCGCCGCAATCGCGGAAGCTCCCACCGTTTCTGTGTTCCAAACCAAATCGTACAACAAGGGATCCTCAATGTCCCGATGGAAATAATTTTTGACCAAGGCCGCACGGGCCCGATCCCGCGCCAAGATCGACTGTCGGGCGTCTTTCTCGGAAACACCACGAAGGGCCATCACCCGACGAACCCGGGTCGGAAGCGAGGCCACCAAACGCAAGTGAAGTCCTCCCATCAAGGGGCGAGTGAGGCAAGCCCCGGCCCGACCCACGATGATGACTTTACCTCCCCCCGCCAAAGAGCGAATCACTTTAAACAAGTGAGACACCACCACGGACTGGGGGGAAAGACCCGCGATCCAGGAAGACACCATATCCTGAATGCCTGAGGCGAACTCCTCCTCCGCCAAGCCCCGGAGAGACACTTTGAGGGAAGGATTATCCGCCACCACTTCCGCCAACCGCTCATTGAAGAGAGCCCAACCACCAAAGATCGTTTGCGGTCGACACGAGCGGGTTTTTTCCAGCAACGCTCGCGCGATCGCGTAACCGCCCGCCCCTGTTTGGCGCGAAATGGTAATAAACGGGCGCGGAGCCCTTCCATTATCGGCGTGATCGGGAAGAAGCTTTGCCGCCGCCGAAAGAAACCGTGTGAGATGGTCTGTGGCAAGAACCATAAAACCCCCTTTACTCAGTGCACAATCAAGACCCCGCAGGACGCGTAGGATGATACTTTCTGAGATACGCTCCCCATAAAGAAGCGATCCAACCGGGACAGACCCCGTCGGCCCACCACCACCAAGCTGGCCCGAGAACTTTTGGCCGCGTGGAGAATTTCGCCGGAGGGATGCCCTTCCCGCAATTGCGTCCGGACAGATTTGAATTGGCCCACCCACTCTTTTTTGGCGTCCGCCAAGACACGCGCCCCTCGTTCACGCAGGGCCTTCAGGGACACCTGGTGGGCGGACACGTTTCCATAGCCCCCTGGGACGCCCACCTCCGGAATCCAGAAAACCATCGGCTCAGCCAACACGTGAACCAAAATCAATCGGGCGGAACGGGCCGCCCCCAATTTATGCGCAAACGCCGTGGCTCGGCGCCCCTCGGGCGAACCGTCCACTGCCGACAACACAGTCAGGGTCCGACCCGGGTTTCGGTGCGCCACCAAAACCGAACAGGTGGCGTGGCGGGTCACCTTGTTCGATACGCTTCCCAAGAAAAATGTTTTGAGAGGGGTGACCCCGCGAGCGCCCAACACCACGAGATCGGCCCGGAACTTTTTCGCCCGATCCAAGATCGTGGCGGCCACATCCGAGGATTCGACCACCGCGGTGGACGTCTTAAACTTTTTCCCTAACCCTTTCGCCACGGCGCGGACCATCTTCGCTCCGCTTTCCCTTATGACTTCCGTGATCGAGGGGATTCCCGCATCACCCCTGTGGACAACGGGGATGACGGTCAGGACCTCAACGGAATGCCCCGGCCCCGTCACGAGAGACAACAAACGTTCGGCCCATTGGGAATGTTTCGATCCGTCCACCGCGAGCAGAATTTTCATAGGGATTACGCCTCCTCGAGCTCTTCGAATTGGGGAGCCTCCTGGGGAAGAACACGCCGTAATCCGCCCCAGGGGACTTCCATCACGTCCCGGACCCAGACCCTCCGGTCGCCCAACGTTTCCCGCACCGGACAGTGAGAACAAACCTCACTCATAAAAAAATGTTCCTTGAGCGCGTCCACCATGCTTTCGTGGAACAAGTCTCTCAGGGGTTTTTCTCCCCCCCGTGAACGAATGTCTTTGCGACGAAGTCGGCGCTCGAGAGCCGCGGCAATGGCTTGGAGGAATTCCGGTAAGGGTCGACGGGTTTCTAAATGGAACAACCTTTTTAAAGGAGCGTGCGCGTGAGGTTCGCGCCCGCACAGCACACAAGGGATTTGATAGCAGGCGTCCCGCTGACCGCAATAAGGGTTGAATGACAGGCGTCCCTGGAACACGCGATGGAAGGTGTGGAAAATTTCAGGCCAAAGATGGGGATCAAGGGAATAGTCCCCCTGTCGCTTATCGAACGTCTGCCACACCCGATGGGTAAGCCGGGTAAGAATCTCGTAAGGATCGTCTCCCAACCCCGACCGCATTTGGTAGAGGTAGCACCGTTGACGGTTCCCGCCGACATTGAGCATGGGACTGGCCTCCTTGCTGCAACGGGCACCCCCCCGGTTGCCCATGAACCCCCCGCAAATAATTGTCCTATAAAAGATCTAAATCCGCCATGACCCAGATCATGCCCAAAAGACCGTGATCCCACTCTTCATTTCGAATCAATACGCGTCGCAGGCGGAGCTCGCCTCAAACCCGGGAGGGACATAAACACAGTGGGGTTCTTCCGCCAATTCATCCCCGTGCTCGTAATAAGCCCGAGCGCGGCACCCCCCACAAACGTACTTAAACGAACAGGCACCGCATTTCCCTTCCAATTGGGCGGGGTTACGTAAATTTTCAAAAACGGGGGATGTTTCCCACAGGGTTTTGAAAGGGGTCGTGCGAATATTACCAACGGAAATGGGGAGGTACCCGCAAGGAAAGACTTCGCCCTTATGGGACACAAAACACACCCCCTGCCCGGCCAAACACCCCTTCGTTGTCTGATGCAAAGACTGATGGGGGTGGGTGGCTCCCTTGGCTTCCTGACGATGATGGCTGGGGGGCAAGCCGCCTATTTCTTTGGATCGTTCCCGAACGATGCGAAAATAGTGGGGCGCGCAGGTGGCTTTCAGTTCCATTTTTCGCTCCACATCCCGGTCATAAAACCAGTTCAACCATTTTTCATATTCCGCTGAAGGCAACATGTCGGATTCGGCGATCTGAACACCGCATCCAACGGGAACCAACATAAAAAGGTGAAGCGCGGCCGCCCCTCGGTCCAGAGCCATGGCGTAAAGGTCTGGAAGCTCATGCGCGTTGTAGCGGGTGACCGTCATATTGATTTGGAGAGAAACCCCCACTTTTTTGAGGTGGTCAAAACCCGCCCAAGCGCGCTCAAAGTTCCCTTCGCCCCGAAACCGGTCGTGAGTGGCGGGATGGGCCCCATCCAGCGAAATACTCACGCGCGCCACCCCCGCCTCTTTGATCTCTTTGGCCTTTTTCGGGTCCACAAGGGTTCCATTCGTGGCCAGGGCTACCCGAAGGCCCTGCTCCCGGGCAAAACCCGCCAATTCCAGAATGTCCGGTCGAAAAAGGGGCTCTCCCCCAGACAAGACCAAAATCGGCTTATAGTTTGTGGCGATGTCGGCAATCATGGCCTTCGCCGCGACGGTCGGCAGATCCGTTTCGGACACCTGGTCCAAAACATCCAACCGACGGCAATGAACACACCGGAGGTTACAGGCCGCTGTGGTTTCCCAAAAAACCAACCGGGGTGGGGCCGCTGGGTTCGAAGGCGATTGGCCCGAACGGTTGGGCAAAGGGAGGGAGCTGTTTCTCATACGCTCCTATAATAAGCTAAAATGGGGTAACCCACAAGACAGTCCAGGGGGATCACCAAACCATGACCACATCGCTAGCCGATATCGAGACTCTGCTTGTGGGAGAGACATCCGGGAGCTTTTCCCTGGTGATTTCCCCTCAAGCCACCCTCTCGTTCGATCGGGCGGGTCGGCCGACGGGTCTCTATGAAAATGGTTTTTACACTGTCCGGGGCCTGGACGGACGCTGTTTAGAAAAAAAGTGGGTCTGGAACCCTGAGGGGGAAGCCCACCGACACATAAGGGAATTGCCCGAGCTCGAACGGACAGCACTCAAAGAGCGTTTCTTGGATTTGATAAACTCCTGCCGTCAAAATCTGCCGATACTTTCCCAACGCAACAGTCTCCGATCCTTTGTGCGCGGAAGGGAAACGCCCGTGGATAAAGAAGCCACGGCCGACTTCCTTGATTTTCTGATCCGTGGGGTAAACAAAGCCTGGACATCAGACGCGGCCCAGTTTTCGAAAATTTGGCAACCGATCGGGATTCTTCCTCCGGACCAGTATTTGGCCCTTGTGGTTCAGGTGGCGGAGGGATGCGCCTGGAACCAGTGCACTTTTTGTGATTTCTACAGCGGACGCCGCTCCCGCGTCCGAACCCTCGAGGAAGTTCTCCTCCACGCGGAAGAGACCAAACGCTTCTTCGGGCCCGCGTTGTCGGGGCGTTGTTCACTTTTTTTGGGGGATGCCAACGCCTTCCAGGCCCCGCCCCATGCCCTGATCCCCATGGCCGAAGAACTGGCGCTTCGTTTCCCCCAATTGGCGACTCCCCAGACGGACGGAGTGGGCGGAATTTATTCCTTTGCCGACGCGTCCCGAATGTCGGCCTGGACCATCTCCGATCTTCAAGCCCTGTCCCGAACAGGCTACCGGCGGGCCTACATCGGCGTCGAGACAGGAGCCGAGACATTGAGACGCGAGCTCCGAAAACCAGGGAATGCCGAAACGGTAGCGGAGAGCATTTTCAAACTCAAAAGCGCGGGCATCGCGGTGGGGCTCATTGTCTTGCTCGGTGCGGGCGGGCAAGAAAACGCGTCAGCGCACGTCCGCGAAACAGCGGATCTCCTGCGCAACGCCCTGTTGGGACCGGGCGACCTCCTCTATTTTTCGCCGCTCATCGCTGGACCCCAAACCCCCTACGGACGGCTGGCCGCCCAGAAGGGATGGACCGCTCTCTCCGAACCGGAACTCTTGTCCCAACGGCGTGCCCTAGAGGCCCAGTTGACTCCGCGAGGCGAGCGACGCGCCCTTTACGACATTCGAGAGTTCGTCTACTGATATGGCCACACTCGTTCTGTTCCTGCATTTAACAGCCGCCCTCTTTTGGGTGGGTGGGCAACTCTTTTTGGCCTTGATCCTGGCACCCGTTTTAAGGAAAACCCTCACCCCGAAAGACAGAATGCCCCTTTCCCTCGCGATCGCCCAACGCTTCAAACGATTCGGCCATGGGGCTCTAGGCATTTTGATCCTCACAGGTTTTTGGCAAGTTCGCTACATTTTTTTCTCTTCGACCGTTTCGTTTTTCGAAACAGATTACGGTCGCATTTTTGGACTCAAGATGGGGTTTCTTGTCCTCACCTTGGTGTTGGGCGTTTTGCATGATAAACGCTGGGGCCCCGCCCTCGTCCGCACCAGCCACACCCCCGATTCGCTGGATTTCAAAACCGCCACACGCCGGATAATTTTTTGGGCCCGCTTCAACATCGCTGCCACGCTCGCCGTGGTGGCTTGCGCGGCCGCACTTCGTCTCACCACCTTTTAAATAAAACCAAGAGGAAAACCATGGACTTATTCGCCACACTTCTTAATCCCGAATCCGTTCCCCACGCGGTAACGGTTATCTGTCTCGTTGCGGGGCTCGGTCTCGCGTTGGGCCAATTCAAACTTTGGGGCATTCACATCGGCATTGCCGGAGTCCTTTTTACGGGTCTCATTTTCGGTCATTTCGGGATCACCATCAACGAACATGTCCTGGAATTTATCCGTGAATTTGGGCTCATCCTTTTCGTGTACGCCATCGGCCTGCAAGTTGGCCCCGGGTTCTTTTCGTCCTTAAGAAAAGGAGGTCTCCCCCTCAACATCATGGCGGCTTCCGTGGTACTTCTTGGCGTGGGGATGACTCTCGTGGCCCATTTCATAGGCGGTGTCCCGGTGGAGGCGGCGGTCGGGGTCCTTTCCGGCGCCACCACGAACACCCCCAGCCTCGGGGCGGCCCAGCAGGCCCTCCGCGACGTTTTTGGGGCCCATTCCGAAATCGTCAAAATGCCAGGGCTCGGCTACGCGGTCGCGTATCCGTTCGGCGTCATCGGAATAATCCTTTCAATGATTTTCATCAAGACCATTTTCAAAATCCATCCGGAAAAAGAATTAGACCAGTTCTCCGCCGAAAGCCGGGAAAATGCCCCAAAACTTTTTTCCGCCAATCTGGAAGTGACCAACAGCGCGCTCATCGGCTTGCCGATCGGGCATGTCCCCGGCCTGCCGGCGGCGTCTGTCGTTATTTCCAGGGTCATGCACAACGGGGAAGTGACCGTGGCACACCCCACCACCACACTCGCGGTGGGCGACGTTATTTTAGCGGTGGGTCCCCACGAAATGCTGAAAACACTTGAAGCCATCATCGGCAAAAAGTCGGAACTTGACTTGCGCGAAGTGGAAAGCAATATTTCGACCCAGAGGGTGATCGTTACACGCAAAACCATCCTTGGGAAATCCCTTGAAGAACTCTCTTTGCAGAAACGTTTTGGCGTGACCGTGTCCCGCCTGACACGAATGAACTTGGAGTTCGCCGCCCGTCCCGATTTGACCTTGAAATTCGGGGACACTCTCCTCATGGTGGGTGAGCGGGAAGCGATCAACGAAGCCGCCGGCGTGCTTGGAAATTCCCCCAAAGACTTGAACGATCCCCAAATCATTCCTCTCTTGGTGGGAATTACGGTCGGGGTCATTTTCGGAAGTTTGCCTCTCACGATCCCTGGCCTACCCGCTCCGGTCCGACTGGGTTTGGCGGGGGGACCCCTGATCGTGGCCATCGTGCTCGCCCGTGTGGGCCAATGGCGTTCGTTGGTGTGGCATATGCCCGTGTCGGCCAACTTAATGATCCGAGAACTGGGTATTTCCCTCTTCTTAACTTGCGTTGGGTTAAAATCGGGCGGAAAATTCATCGAGACTTTGATGTCCGGAAGTGGCGTCTCTTGGGTCCTTTGGGGCGCGGCCATCACCTTGGTGCCCCTCCTGGTCGTGGGATTGGCGGCTCGCTATTTCCATAAAACCAACTTCACCGCCCTGTGTGGAGTCTTGGCTGGCTCCATGACGGATCCCCCCGCCCTGGCCTTCGCCAACACCTACATGAACTCGGAACTCCCCGCGCTGTCCTACGCCACGGTTTACCCCCTGACCATGCTTTTGCGGGTCCTCTCCACCCAAATATTGGTTCTGATTTTATTACGATAGTCTTTTGATGGGATACTTTTCTTATACCCTCTCCCGCCCGCGGGAGAGGGTGGTCCGAAGGACCGGGAGAGGGGGGGGGTAACTGTGACGCTATCCCGCCCCGCTCTCCACGCATTACTAAACGGCTCCACCGCCATATTCTTGACAATCGGATGGATCGCCATCCAAACCATCCGCACAACGGGTCAAGTTTTTCCTTCTCCCCCAACGGTGGGAGAAGGTGGCCCGAAGGGCCGGATGAGGGGGGTCGCCCTCCACCGCCTAGCCATGGGCACCGCCTTCCTGCTCTCCACAATCTTCCTTTTCTCTTACCTCGAATACCACGCCCGGGTAGGAACCACGCGATTTCTAGGAACCGGCACCATTCGCACAATCTACTTAACCATCCTAGCGTCCCACACCGTCCTCGCCACAGTGGTCGTCCCCCTGGTTCTCACCACCCTGGCCTTCGCACTTAAAGGAAATTTCGATCGCCACCGTAAATGGGCCCGCTGGACCTGGCCCATATGGATGTATGTATGCCTAACCGGAGTGGGAATTTATTTCTTCCTAAAATATGGACAACCTTGACCACCCCACCGGCGACCCGGCCTGGCGATTCCGCGGTTTCCAAACCTGGCCCGCCAGCATCGAGGCCCAGCGCGATTTTTTAACGATCGCCGCCAGTTTAGCCGCGCAATCACAACACCCCTGCGCCAAGGACCTTCACCGCGTAGCCCTCTGGAACAGCCAAGGAACGCAAACGGTCAGTGGATTTCAAGATTTTGGGGAAAAGGGTTTTGGCGGTGCAGTTCAACTGCCGGGCGAATCAACGCCCCGGGCCGCCCTGATCGGAACAAAAGATTTTCTCAATGAATCCGGCATGGCGATCCCGGAAATGTTATTAACCGCCGCCCGAGACTGGGAAGAAGAAGGCGCCCCCGTCTTCTATTGCGGTTGGGACGGCACCGCCAAAGCGACCCTCCGCTTCGGCGGATAAATTCCCGTAACGCTGAAGGGGTTTCCCTCTCCCGTTGACGGGAGAGGGGGAGGGAGAGGGAGTGTTTTCGACGGAAGATTTCCGCCAACGCGGTCGCAGGGACTACGGACAAACTTTTTTTGTGAAAGGAAAAGGCCCAATTTTTTTGTCAAATTCCGCGATCCAACGGGGAATTTCGGATTAAACCATTTCCTCTTTTCGGAAGGTGATCCTACGCCATTTGAGCAATGAAGTGGGCGAGGCGCTGTCCTTCTTCCAGTAGTTTATGAACAGAAAGCCAGCGATCGAAGAAAAAGATATTCGCGTTTTGGAACAAGGATTCCTGGGTTGTTTTTTGGATCGTCCATTCTTCCCCCAAACAGATGGAGAGTTGTCTGATCACTTTATCTTTCCGTTGGGGCTGGGTGAGTTGTTCAAGGGCTCCGTCGTTGACTCTCCCCAATCGTCCCACACGAACAAAATCGGTTCCATCGTTCAAGAGTGGGATTTGAACGAAAATCCCCCGATCTCGAAGAAGAGCCTCGGCCCGGAGTTTGAGGGGCCTATTTTCAGCGACCCAAAGCAATTGTTTTTTCTGCTGGAGAGAGACCTGAATAGCCTTAGTAACAATTTCCTCCAATTGGTTGGTTCGGAATTCGTCCAACAAAATCAAAACAGCATTCGTGGACGAATCTTCTTCCCCCCACATGGATTCAAAACGTTGAGCCGGTCCCATTTTTCGAAATAATTGTTCCAACACGGTTTCCCTCAAAGAACGCGGCATTTGGGGAGAAAAGACCTCCCGTTGGACCTGCCCATACTTCTCTTTAAAACGGGATTGTTCCAAAGAGATGTCCTCCACGCGCAGGTGATGGGTCCAACGCTGGCCAAGGGAATCCGCACCCAGCAACAATTGAAAGGTTTCCTCTCTGAGCTCATCCGCATCACGAACACGGACCCCACGGGCAAGGGCGTCCTGAGCGGCGGAAACCTCCAAAGCCAATCGTTCTCCTGGACTTAACCTATGCCAATAGGCGGTGTTGTTGCGAACATGGGGAACCACTTCCGACGCGACGATAAGAAGGATCCCGGGAACCGATAAGCCCAGAAACATCACAACAAAGAACGCCACTCCCACTGGCGCAAAAGCCATCCCGTAAAATAAGCTGTTCCCCTGGGGGTGGGCCCGCACGAACAATAATTTTCCAGAGGCGTACATCAGCCAAAAAATCATTGGCGCAGAGAGGGGATTAAATACCCCTCCCCCGATCTCCATCAAGAGCAAAGGAAGTCCTAGGACAGTGACACCCTCGGAAAAAGCCGATCCCCATTTCACATAGAAGGATGTTCCCCGCTTTGCGCCAAACCATTTCACAAACCGGTAAAGAAGCGCCCGGGTAAACGCAGGAATCATCCCAGGAAGGACCGTGGAGGAGGACGAAACATTGGGTTTCAGTAAGGTATCCAGCTGATGGGTCGGGTTTTCGCGTAAGAGTTGGATCTGGTGATCAATGGACGCGTCGATGTCGGAAATATTACCCAGGGACACCAACCTTCGTTTCAGGTCGGCTTTATCCAACCCTTCACGCAAGCATTGCTCGTAAAAGGAGACGGCTGACCCATTCTTATGCCGCCCGAGCGTCATCAAAAATGCGTCCAATAGAGGAGACAGTTCATTTTTGAGTAAAAAAAGTTTTAAGGCCCACAAGAGGCGTTCGTCGATCATCATGTGGGTGGGAGGAAGGGGCAACCGCGCCGCAAAAACGCTCCCTGCCTCTGAGAGGGCCCGAATCGATAATTCCATTTGTGTTGTGTCCTCAGCCAAAACAGGGGTCGCGGTTGGGTCCATGGTCGCCACGATCTGAGAAAGAGGAAGGGTGGCCCCTTCGGGAACAACTTGCCATAGGGATTGAGTCCAGTCCTCTCCAGATGGTGTTACACCGGCCCATTCTCTCACCGAACGACCTTCGATATTCACCCGTCCTTCGAGAAAGAGCCGTGCCCAGCGTGCCAGGTGAGGACGAAGAACGCGCCGACTCAAATCGTCGGAGGAAGCGGGAGGCGCCCGGGCAGGGGAAAGACCGAGCAATACACCCTTTTCCCGGGCGGCATCCAATGCGGTTGAAAACTCGTGGGGCAGAGCTTGACGATAGAAGGCGTCTCGATCATCAGCCACTTCCAGCATAAGTTGGACCCAACGTCCCCGAGCCGATAGATACTCCTTTTCAAACCGGCCCCAAAACTCCTCCTGACCGTCCTTGCTCCCGTTCGTCTGCAAGAGGAACGCCGCATCCCTCCGAACGTTTTCATCCGCCGGATAACTGTTCCACGGTGATTGGAGGCGATACTCCTCATAAGGCGGCAACCCGTCCACCACTCCTCCGTTGCGCCAATGAACATAGACCGTGCGCAGGGCCAAGAGGGCCATGGGACGCGCATCGTTTTCCGGGGATTGGATGGCGCGTCGTGTTCGAACGAAGGACCGGGTGCGGGGGTACTTAATGTTAACACCTTCCTCGGTCAACACCCGTTGGACCCAAGTCGGGACCAAGGACACGAGAGCTTTCGGGAGCTCTTGGATGCGGAGTTCATCCACCAAAAGGCGGCCGGGATGACGGGATCCTAAAACCGAGGCCATTTCCCCAACAGTCGCTCCTGGGGAGGTGGACTCCCGTAGGTTGACGCCGTTCCAATAGATGTCCACATCCGATACCCCACTGAGGTAATTCATGGCCATCCAATGAAAATGGGCGTTGCGTATTCGGGCCCGAATCACTTCACGATCAAAGGTGGGGTCATCCTCTCGTGGGAGATCGAACCCCAATTGAACATCCGTTCCTTGATACTTTCCCTGGGGATCCGAGATTTTTCGAGCCCACAAGAGCTGAATGTCCACAATCCGCCTATCGTCAGACGCCCTCACGGTCCGCAATTTAATTTCATGAAGAGAGCCACCGCGCCCCGTTCGCACCATGACTTCATCGGCCTGAAAAGCTGTAAAGAAACCAATCCCAATAAACCCCGAGCTGGTGGGAGTCATGTCCAACGAAAACGCATCCGCCATTCTCCGCGCCAACGCTTCATTAATTTCATTGCCCTCAATCTGCTCCTGGATCGCCTGGCGGAGGGCCGCATCGTCACGTTTTTCCGGTTGCACGAGCGTGTCGATAACCCCTTGCGTGCGGGTGGTGGTGTCCGTTCCCTTTCTCAGTTGTTCCAGCAGATCGTCCGCTAAGGTCTTTGTCGTTTCGTCCGGGTCCAACACCTTTTTGACCAAACGGCTTAAAAACATTCCTAACCCGTCTTTAACGCTAACGACCAGACGAGGACGCTCTCCTTCTCGGTTCAAATAACTTCCCATTCGTATGGCCGGATCTTGTAATAAAGCCCCGGTTCGGCGGGCTTCTCTTACCGCATCCCGAGCGTTTTGTACCAGTTCCCGCAGCCACAACGGTTCGGCCAGCCCCTGATTGTTGGCTGGCCCCACGATTTCAGATGGGGCGGCATGGTCCTGGGGGCTTAACTCATCGTAGGTGTCCTTAAGTTTTGAGAACCCATCAGGGCCATCCAACTCTTCTGTTGAGGTCTTTCGGGCGGCCCCCAAAAACCGGGACAAAGAACGGTCGTCACTTAAAGGGTTTATGACAATGTCGGTCGGGAAGGTGGGGGCTCTTTCGGTTTCCCACTTCAAAATATCCTCGAATTCTTTCGACAACAGGGACAGGAAAAATTCCACCTCTAAAGGGAGAGGGGGTTGTTCGCTGGGCGACCGCCATAAAAAAACGATGGGCTCCATAGGATAGTCAACCCCAGGCATTGTTTGAGGGGTAAAGAGTTTTTCGCGAAGGGTTTCTTCCAATTCGGGATCCATCTCCAATAAGTCCATGTAACGTCTGAGAATTGGCCCTGCCTGTCCAGCCGGGTCTCGATTCAAAACGTATAGGGCGCGGCAAACCTCCCGCACCCAATCCTGCCGTTCTAGATTTTCGCGAGCCACCCCATCCAACCGATCTTTAACATCCGGTGGGATGGTGGAATCCACCCAGGGAATGAACAATTCGTGGGGATGCCATTCTGTCATATACGACATTCGGTTCTCGAGGGATTCCAAGGCAGGTCCATCCAATTTTTTCTTTAATTCTTTCAATTCCGGGGGTTTCAAGGGAGATTTGGTAAACACACGATTTAATTCCGTTCCAAATATTGTCAGTCCGTCTTGGCGGTCGAACCCGAAATAGAAGGGAAGGCCGGAATTTATATATTCACCACTCGTGTATTTGGAGATCTGGCTGTGCCTAGCATCGAAGGTGATAAACAGATCTCGAGGATGCCCTGTCACTCTGGCACAAACCTCGGAAATAGTTTTGGAAAGCCCTGCCCATGGGGCGAGGTCAATGGACCGATACCCCGTTGAATCGATGATTTGCAGTTGGGGTTTAGGGGATCCCTTTTCGTCAGTCGCGCGAGATAATCTGAAAACAGTATTATCAATTAAAACGATAGGGTTATAGATGCTGTCCATTCCTTGAATGGGTATTTCCCCCAACCGGTCACCCGACCAAATATTGAACAAAGTTAAATATTTGGACTCGTCATCCCGCTCACCTGTTGGGAACCCAACAATATCGTCTGAAAAGATGTAATACGGTCTCCCATCCAGACGAGGTGTAATTTCCGGATGACTATCCCCAGGAAAAATCGGGATTTTCCCCACTTCACTAATAAAACTGTTCTGAAATGGATAAAGATGCCTCAACGGAATTTGTGACGGAATAGGCGGAATGGGTTGGCCAAGAGTAATGAATTCCGTCATATCCGAATTGATGGTTTGGTAGGCAATGACGTATTGGTTCGATGGGAACAAGTATAATGATTTCCAATCATACAGAGGGGCAAGGCTTGGGGGAGAGGGAATACTCCATACTTCCCTTAAATGAGTCCCCTGGGGTTCGTATACAATAAATCTGGATCCATTTTTTTGATCTTTAACCAATGCCACTAAAGCGGCTTTCCCTCCGGGTTTAGAAACAGGTTTAATTTCCCGAAGTCCAGGAATAACAATTTTCTTAAGGTGACCCGATTCAAGTCCCAGCCAATAGAAATCACCTCCCCCAAAATCCAAATAGGCGCCGTCTTTAACCTCTAAAACCTCAGGAACGAATCGTTTTGGATAGGGAACAGAAACAAGTTTTAATCCATTCTCATTGAGGCGAATTAACACAGGAAGTCGATGCAAAACCAAAAAGGTGATCAACATCCATATGGATATTCCCATTAGGATCGGGGTCGTCAGATTCGATGAAGATGACAAAATATCCCATCCAATTGATCCAAAGATGACGCTGAACACCAAGAGAAATATTAATTTGATTATGACGCCTTCGAATTCCCCTTTAAGAGACAGAAAGTAGTCGGATTTGCCATGCTCATATTTCAACGGGGTAAACGTTGATCCTTTGGTTTGATAAAGAACACCCAGATGAGTTTCTGTTTCAATCGAAGGATTTCCAAAAGGATTTGTGGTTCTGGTTTTTTTGATCATTCCCCATGGGGAGACCTGTATATCGAATCCCTTTAAATGAACTCTGTTTTTTAAAAAATATCTCAACCGGTTAAAATAATTCCTTGAAAAATATTCCTTTGATTGAGGTCCCCCCTTCCATAGAGCCATAAAAAATAAAAAACCAGAAAAACCGATTAGTATTAAATTTAAATTTTTAGTTTGGGATTGAATATCTCCCCATAGTGAACTCGGTTTTAAGGGAAACGCTCTTTGGACAAGAGGCATTACATTGGTCGTTTCAAGCACGACCCATTCGTATCCCACTTTTACGACGACCTGCGCGTGGCCGGACAGATCCCGGTATAGGATATTCTCACTTCCTGAATTTTCTAATTCGACATATATGGCGGGAAGGCCCACATAACGCGCCATCAGATAAAAATATAACGTTGATGTGTTGCAGACAATTGGAATTCGTTCTCCTCTTTCCAAATAGGGTTTAGCGGTGCTGGCCCAACTGGTGCCATCAAATCCATAGGTTTTACCGGCATCGTAGGCGAAATAGCGTCCCATCAGATGTTTAATGGCCGAAAGTTTTTTTTCGTCGTGCGCGGATTGCAAAGGATCAAGGACCGCTGCCCATTCGGAGGGGAAATTCTCGATTTCTTTGGGTGGTAGAGGTAGGTTTCGGTAACTAAAATATTGCTTCTCAGCCACCCAAACGTCCCATGAGAGGGAAAAAGATCCTCTCGTTAGAGGATGAACCACCGGTTGTCCCGATTCGTATGCGAGTGGTAAGGCCTCCGCAGGTCTTCCAGGGATATGGATTCTAACGCTCTTGGCGTCCACTTGTCCGTGGTAAGGAACAAGCAAAGGGATGGATTCGTTTCTTTCCTTTGTTACGGCGACCATAAGGCTTATTTTTGACTTAGAAGGTCCCTCCATCCGGGAGGTCAGGTCGCCCGCTGATTTGAATGAACCGTCGCCAGTAAGATGCGGGTAAAACCCTTTAACCAGATAAGGAGAATCCACTAAACCGATGATCCGTCCATAGGGTTTGCGCGGTTTAAGTTCCTTGTCTAATGAGAAAAACGAACTCCACCATTCCGAATCGACCCAACTGGGGGCTGACCATCCGATCGCACCAGGAGTTAGAGTCATCTGATGGGGGACGAATTCAACCGGTTCATTCTCAAATTTTCCATCAACAGTCCAGGTCATCCAGAGCGAAGCGGCGACCAGCAGGGCCAAAAAAAAGGAGGCGATACGGAGGGAATGCCTCTGAACCCAAGACTTTTTGGAAGGGGATTGTTTTGTTAACGTTTGGCTGGATTTTCCCCAGGCCGTATCAATACTTTTTCGAATTCTCTCCAACAGGATTTCCGGGTCAGAACTTTCTCGCTCAAAGACAGTCCGATCAACAATAACTGTTTCCCCACTGCCCACGAGAATCACCGCAGGGGCCGCGCTCAAATCCGCCAGATAAAAATGACGTATCCGCTTATCCAATGGAGCCCACAGTGGGTTTTCCGTTACATCGGACATCCCTGCAGCGATGAAATCCGCCGCGTTCGGTTCAAAAATATCTGTATCCAAAAGAATGACGCCGCTTTTCCCCTCAAAAGAAAGCCATTCCTCGGTGTTGGGAAGGAACGTCTTTCCTTGTTCCCTGTCCTGTTTTAACAAAGGGAGGATTTTCTTGCTTAGATACCACAAGAGATCTGTGCAGGTTTGAAGATTGTCCCTCGTCAACCCTTTCTCGGCCCGAGGTTGTTTTGCCCTTAAGAATACGGCCAAAGTGTTCAGTAGGGCAAACCGTTCTTCGATGGAAAGCCTTGGATTCGTCCATCGGTCAATCAAACGCTTCATCCCCGCGATTTCGGAAGTGACGCGTTGATCGGATGGCACTAAGTCAATGGTCCCTCGATCTTCCGTCAGGTTGGCACCATCGGGAAAGACCAAGCACAGTTCCGGAATGACGTTGAGGGGAGTCCCTTCCGGAGAGGGCGAGAGAGATTCAATTTCTCTCGATGGGATGAACGATGCGATCGTTGTCTCCCGACCGGAGCCCGGTTTGTAATAATAATCAACTTCTCCATGGGGAGTGGTCATCGATTTGGTTGTCTTGTAGGGGAAGAGATAGTCCTCAAACATCTCTTTCAAACCCATGCCAATGCCCTCATCTGTAACCGAGTATCCGTTTGGGTTGATGGTGACGTGAACGGGAGGCAATTCCGTGGCCGATACCGGACGCGTGAGGCCCCCGTGTTTGTATTCGCCTGTTTGATCGACATTCGTCCCATTAACGTCGATAGGCGAACGGGTATTCAAGCGCAGTTTTTTTCTCACAAAGGATAGACGGCGGCCCGTTTCTTCGGCCGAAAGAGCGCAGCGAACGTCGATTTTCGTCCCCTGAGGAAGGCGAAAAACCAATTCCGTGGCGATATCTTTTGACAGGGCTGGCAAAAGAGCATTAATATTTTCGTCTCCCCATTCGGAGACATAAAGAATTTTATATGTAAATCGAATTTCACCGCCCTCTTTCCAGAAAGTAAATTCAACGCCATTGAGCCCGTCACGGGAAGAAGTAATGACAACGCGATCAGCGCTGGATTTGAGATCATTGAATATCTGAATCCCTCCCACCCCGCGTCGCCCGACGGGCCGAACATCCGGTTCAAACCGTCGAAGAACACCATCTTGGCCGTTGTCGATGGATTCCGATATGGCCTGTGCCGGGTCCACCGCTTGGCGTGAGAGCAACGGACCCAGTCTTTTGGTCCGGCGAGGGTCTAATATCAAATCCCATACGACCCCCCGATAAAAGGATTCGTCTTTTCCCCCGCTGGCGATAAAGGGCCTCATCGCCGCAACCAATTGTTCCCAGGAATACCCGCGAAGGGGTTCGGGTTGGGGCAATCCTCTTCCCGCCTGGGATTCAGTGAGGGAGAGGATCTGTCCTCCTTGATTTTCAAGTGTTGAAGTAACGGTGACTTCGCCACCTCTCGCTTGGATCGAGACCACACCCGTATGGGGGGATGGTGTCTGAACTTGGGTGGGAAGATCGGCCAATGGGGTAGGTAATAGATTGGAGATTTCACCGGGGGGTATGGCGAGACCATCCGCCGCCCCCGTGGCGGCGCAGGCCAGTGCGGTCAACGCTTGGCGTGAGGGATCAAACACCGGTTCTGAAAGGAACAATTTTTCCCCAGACACGAGTTTTTCAAGCGGGGTCCGATCTTGGGTAAAGACAGACAAGGCCAGCCCCGGTTTGTCATCCAACGTTTTAATTCGGGGGACCACCGTGATCACCCCGATCCCTGCGTTCACCAATCGTTTCGTTATTCCCTCCCCGTGAAAGCCCCCGGCCACCAAAATCCCCAACGCAGGCGTTGGGCGGGGACCGAGTGGACCCTTGTTCCCTTTAGACAAAATCAAACTGGACTGAAGGGCCCCCGCCATGGTCCCATCGCGCGCTTCTGCTTCCCTATAAAACCGCTCAAAAATTTCCAAATTGGAATTTTCAGGCACCCAACGCTTATAAGCCTCCCACTCTGGGGGAGTGAGGGCGAAATCAACCAACCGGAGCGAAAGATCAAGCTCTCGAGTGTCCTTGACCAAGGCTTTTGCCTCTTGGCTTTCCGCCAACCGGTCATAGAGAGCCGTTTCCAACCGGGTGACTTCTTCGAAAAGTTTCCCTGGGTCCACCCGTTCCCCTAAAAGCACGTAATTGGTATAGGCCGCCATCGCTGGGAAATTTGCCAAAGGGGCCCTCGTGCCACCCACCGCAATGAGGTGTTGATAAAAATCCGACAAACTAATCTGTCCCAATCGATAAGAGATGCCAGCTTCAATTAAGGAATTTCTTCCTTCCGCTGATAAAAAATGGGTCAATTGATTGAGCCATTGCCCGCGTTCTCGTTCAACCCGATTGAAATCAAGAGAAGATTCCATCTCCACCGCTTGAAGGAAAATGGACAGGGTGGGGTTCTCTCGCGCGAACGTTTGTTTATTTCCCGAATACGTGCTCGCCAGAATACGGGAATAATGGCTTAAGCTCTTTTTCCCCTCGTGGTAGGACCGTGCCTCATAATCAAAGGATTTGAGGCCTTTGCTGAAAACGGTATTCTGACGCTTAACGAACTCTCTTCGTTTTTGGAAAAGTTGATTGCGGAGGCTTTTTTGATGCGGAATGGCGGTGCGGTAAGCCATGACGTTGGACTGGTAATGACGCCGATCATCCACGCCCACAATGCGGGCGGGAATTTTTTCCCCCGATAGAAGTCCATGGAGCGGCCCAGCAATGCGGCGATCCAATAGTAACCGATCAGCGACTCGCCTCAAAATCGTCGGGTGACCGTAGTTCCTAAAGGCGGAGATATCGATGGCGCCAAATGCCCCTTCCAGAGCCAGAACCATTTCTGTGCTTTTTCCATCCTTCCATTGGAAAGAAGATAATTCTTGAATCAAACGGCTCAAATTCCTTTGGGCGTCGATATTCCAATGGACGTCCTGAAGAAGGACAACGATTGGGTTTTCGGGAGATTGGGGTGGGTAAATATTCCGAATGCTTCCTAATTCGTGGGGAATGGCTCGAATGACGTGAGATAAAGGGGCATGGCCACCGAGGTTTGAAATGGAAGAATGGAGAGAGGCCGACAACGTACCGAGATTTTTAGTCACTCGTTCCATCCCAGGGAGGGAGGACGTTGGAAGCGCCGCATACGTTGAGCCAATGAGAGATCGGCTTTTGCGACGTTCCTCCCAAAATCCGGATTCAGCGGCATGCGTAAATACCACTTGAGTGCACACATAAAGGATCACACTCAAATGACGCAATATCGGATTTAATTTTGGCAGAAAAGTCATTTTTTCCATTGGCTTGATCTACCGCCCCCCGTTTGTCATTAAGCCGATTCCGCCAAAGCCCGATAAACGTGCAATACATCACCCCAGTGAAACGCGGTGGACGGGAACGCCCGCATGGATTCCAGGATGAAAATCAGAGCATTCTTAGACGCAACAAGGAGTGGATCCTCTGGTACCAAGTTGTCACCATTCAACTGGATCAGCGGTGTTTGGAGAATTCGGAACGACGGATTTTTAAATCGATCAAGGATCGGAACTCGGACTTCTTTCAAAGACACATCAAAGAGAGGGTTGTCTTTCCCCCCCACCGATTGGAAAGCCCCCTCCACCACAAGGACACGATCACTGGGCAAACCATCGATTGAATTGCCCGCAACCACATAAAGATTCTTGTCCGCTTTCATCATCCATGTCAATTTTTCCACATTCTCGGAAGAACGAACCGCCACAGGATCCACAAAATACAGCTTTATCCCCTGGCCAAGCGACGCCGCTGGGGCATGAACATCGATGGCAAGACTTCCCTGTCCACGGGAATAGGTTTCCGCCGTTTGCATGACCATGGCCCGAAACTCCTCCACCCCGAGCCGGATGGGTCGCTGTTCCAAATTCTTTAAAATATCCCGGGCGATATTTTTCTGAGCCGGGGTCAAGTTCCCGTTGTCCAAATGATCCACCAGCCATTCCCGGTTCCCCCGCCGGTGAACAACGACCCCAACCCAAGCCGCCGCCCAAGTACCGCCACCCAGAACCCACCCAAGCGCTTCGGCCGGAACCATCGGCCCCACCCCCAACAAGAGAGCCCCAAAGATTGATGTCCAGAGCCACCAGGAAACGGCTTTGTTCCCAGACAGGGCTCCCACAACCCGTTTCATTTTTCCATCCACAAACCCATAAGTTCCCCAGGTATGAGAATACCCCAACACCCCGGCCAATAGGGACGCCGCCAAAACCCAAAAAATCGAAGCTCCCAGCAACAAATTGGCCATGACAGCGCCACCCATTCCCACAACCAAAAACACCGATTCCCAGGGCGCTTTCCGTAGGAGGTCATCTAAAATGCTTACGTGGGATGGAAAATTCATCCAAAACCAAGAAAGAGAAGAAGGCGACATTTTTTTTGCGTTATTAATCCTTTCATCAGCCAACCTTTTTGCGGCCATATACCCACTAAACGCTACTCTCATGTTCGCTTTCTGATTCGGTCCATTTAAAGAACGGACCTCCGAATCGGTCAGTTCCGGATTAATTTGATAAGCATACGCAGTAACAAGTTCTTGAAGTAAACCGGGGGCTTCAACTTCAAACGCTAGATTCACTATTTCTTCAAGCCGATCTCCCCAATGGGGACGGTCGAATACACGAATTCGCGAAACAGAAACAGAACCATCCTCGTTAATCGAAAAACCCACATTCCAGAAGCTGAGACCCAGCACCACCGTTGGATTCACCATTTCCTCAAACCGTGGGAGTCTTCGATCTGGACTCAAATTCTTTGGGAAACTTTTTAAAGCCTTTTGAACTTGAGCGGCCAATGCTCCTAACGCAATATAGTGTTTTTCCTCAGCGTCGGATTTTTTAATGGGTTCGCCCTCATCCCCGTAACGTTCCAAAACAAACGGAACATTTCCTAACCTTAAAATAAATTTCTCTTCACTCTCTTCCGAACCCTGCCGTTTAATTAATTCTCTCACCAGAATTCCGTTCTTAAAAAGATGTGCTTGAACCGCCGAATTAAAAGCGGCTTCTGACGCATCTTTCCCCGCTTTGCGAAACACATAGTTCTTTGTTTTTGTTTCAACCAATAGCGCTCCTGGGTCGCCAAATAAAGGCGACATGGACACCACTCCTTCAATCCCAAACTCGCGCAAAAAAACTTCGGGGAGAAACGACATCCGCGTCGCCAATGTCAACGAAGGGAGTTCAATTTTCATTCTCTCGTAACTCAACCAACGACTACTCAAAGACTCATCATTAATATGGACAGAAGAGTGTTTCTTTTTATTTAGGGGGAAAATTTCAAGATAAACTGATCTATATTCTTTATTTTTATTGGGTTTCATTAAATCATGAGTAATTAACGGTTTATTTTTTTTATTTTCATTTGTTTCGGTAAGAAATTGGACCACATCCTGTGCAAACGGCTCCCCCAATTCTTCTTTCAGTTCTCTTTTCAATGCCTCTGTGGGAGACTCCCCCTCAGCCCCTCCCCCGCCCGGAAACTCCCATCGATCACTAGGGTTTTTCACCAACAGGTACTGGATCTCACCGTCAGGGCCAATTCGCGTGATGACCGCCCGGACCGAAAGCCATTTATCCTGTGATCCCTCCAACTGATCCGAGTCGACCAAGTGGATCTGATACCCTTTTCGTGTGATTTCCGGAGACCAGGGTGTTTTAGTAGAAGGAACGCGCCCATCCGCGTCCCATTGCAAAAGAGCCACGACCAAGTTAACGAACAACCCAATGAAGAGACCTCCGGGGACCAAGAACAATCCAAACAAAATAAGGTAACGCGTCACGGCCCCCACCGCCGGTGGGGATTCCCCTTGCATCGTTTCCACCCGGGCCATCATTGCGAATCGACCCCAGGCAATCCCAAAGTGCCCTAAAAGAGCCAAAGACCCCAAAACGGGATCGATACCGAACCAGAGCACGCTTTCTTCTCCCAAACCTGAAGATAAGCCACCCATCAGTATCAAACCAATCAACGGGACCCCTTCCAGAAAGATCCATTTCCGACCGATCCCATGGGCCTCCTGGGCGTCCTTCCCGCTCCACCGCGCATACCAGTAGGCCGCTGACGCTGGGAAAAGGAAATTGGAATAGGTTCCCCATGCCCCTAAATGAACCCCATTTTCTTTATTGATCTGATCATGCACCCGCCGAATGAGAAGAAAATAGAGGAAGACCACCAAAAGAATCCAGCCCAGGGGCACCGAAGACGCCCCCATGTACACCGAGGACGAAAGGGGAAGAAGATAAAACCCGAACAATTGTATGGCTTTGCTGAAACTGGGGGCCTGCCCGGTTAGCTTTTCAAGCGAGGATTTTTTCCCTTCGCCTGTTCTTTTCTCATAGTGCGACGCCACAAACAACAAAAACCAAATACACACAAAAAGAAAAGAAGGGTCCAACGCCATACCCATCCACGTCTGCCCCGCCAACCCTCCCGCCGAAACAGACACCAAGGCGTTCACCCCATCTTCCGAACGAGACGCGTTTAATCCCCGATTCCAGGAAACAAAATGCCTTGCGTAGGAGAAAGGGGTTTCCCCTTTTTCAGTTTTCCCCCACCACTTTCGAACGAATCCCACCCCCGCTCCGATCCCCCAAGAAATCCCCACCCCCATCCAGCCGGTCGCCCTTCCGTTAGCATTTATTTGTGATCGGAGTAATTTGCGCGCCGCCAAGGTTTGCTTAACTAAACGAGAAAGGGAAGTTTCACGGGCAGCCAAGAATGAAGATTGAAAACTCTCAGGGGATTTCCCTTCACGGAGCCATAAGTTGACCGCGTGGCCCTGGAGAAAGTGATGAACAGGGATGAGAACTTCCGTAAGCCAAGCGAAAGGCGGGCGTTCCTCATTTTCGGTTAAGTTGAATGATTTAATACGGAATTCGTGATCTGTTATGAGCGTAAAACTCTTTTCTTCGTCCCCGACCTGAACATGGACCTCAGCCATCCATCCACTGTCCGGCATTTGATGAGGATCTTTAAGTGATAATTTCATGCCCGGGTGAAATTCATTTACATAGCCAGATATTTTTTCCAGGTCCTCCGAAGCAATTCCTTCCAACTGGGCTAAAGACGAAGACAACACAGCCGCTGACGGCACACCCGCCGCAGGGTTGATGCCTAAGAATAATTTATTCCCAGAAAACAGCTTTTCCAATGGGGATTTCTCTTGACTGAAAACACTGAGGTAGGCCGATCCCTGGGTCGTGTCAATTTTTTCGATTTTCGGAACGTAGGAAATGACCGTGGTTCCACTTTCTGTTAATTTTTTGGCAATCCCTTCCGCGTGATATCCACCGGTAACCAAGATGGAGACCCTTTTCCCCTGGGGCATTTGCCCCACAGCGTTCAGGAGATTATCCGCCATGGCGCCGTCACGGGCATGGGCTTCCCGATAGAACGACTCGAACGAAAGCAGATTCTCCCGCCCCGGCCTGGAAACGGTGGTATCGTATTCTTTCCATTCCGCTGGTGTCAGGGAAAAATCCAACAACTTTTCGGTTAACCAGAGTTCACGGGACCGGGCGATCAAATCTTTTTCTTCCGACGTTGCCGCCAATCGATCATAGGCACGTTTTTCCTGGATCGAGATCTCTTCCAATAACTGTTCAGCATCGATTCCCTCAGCCAGAAGCACATAGCGAACGTAGGCATCCAGGGCAGGATAATTCGACAAGGAGAGCCCCTTCGCCCGGCACGTTTCCCTCAATTGCGTATAAAATTCGGCGTAGTTGAGTTGCCCGGCCCGATAAGCCAGGCTTAGGGCCATCATCGTTTTGGTTTCTTGAGGATCCAGTTTTTGCGTTAGTCCTTCGATTACCTTGGCCCGCTCAAGCTCCACCTGAGAGAAGTTGAGTGTGCGTTCCATTTCCAACGCCTCGCCAAAATGGCGGAGGGCGATTGGGACAGGAGAATCGCCCCCCACTTCCATGAGGGTCCGAACATAGTCCCCCAGGGCCATTTTTTCTGCCCTGTAAGCTCGGACTTTCTGGTCAAACGCACGTAAGGTGGGAGAAAAAACAACTCCTTTCTCAGCTTCGATCTGAATCGATAAAACGTGGACTTCTTCGCGCATTTTCAGCAACCGCGGAGCGGAATCTTTGTAGGCCTGGACGTTGGCTTGATAGTGGGCAGGATCATCAATTCCGCGTAGGAGAGGCAGTTTTCCCGTTGCGGTGAAAGCCGCGTGAATGGGGCCGGTGATTTTGTTCTGCTTGAGGAGGTAATCCGCCGTTGACTTAACGGCTCTTCGATAGGGAAAATCCACAAAAGGTTGGAGGTTCAGTTCCTCTGTGGCTCCTTCCAAAGCCACCAAGCCCACCTGGCCCGACTGAATTAACGATCGAACCGTTTCGCGGATATTCCACTGGGCCTCTTGATTCATATGAACGTCTTGAATATGAATGACCACGGGGCCGGAAAAGGGAGAGGGGTGCCCGAGAGATACTTTTCGGATATTTCCAAATGCGGGAGACAGCACCGCCAAAAGGTTGGCGTGGTCTTTTAAAAAACTTTTCGGAAGTGATTTCGAAACGTTAGAGGAAAGAGAAGAATTGAGGATCGGAACAGGGGCCAATGCGCCCCCTCCCAGGGAAGGAGATCCCATGGACCGGGAGGCCAATTGGGTTGGAGATTGCCGCTGGGTGGCTCTCCGCCGGTCTTCCCAAAATCCATTTTCAGATTGGTAGGCAAAAAGACATTGAGAAAAAAACAGGGAAACGGAAAGAATGGCAACCGTCACCCTTTTGAATTGACCGGGAAGGATCAACATGCCAACACTTTACCGAAAAACACCAACAATACACCTTAAGGAATTGTAACGGTTTTGTAAATTTTCTCACACCTCACCTTGACCCAAATCAAATACGGGTAAAAACGTGAGCCCTATTTGGAAGAAAGAGAAGCTGGATCGACGCCAAGGCACCCCACGAGGGACTCCCGATAAGCGGGACTTTTGACTTCGGCCAACATCTTTTTAGCGTGAGCCCATCGATCGTCAATGCCCATCAGAGGATACTCTTCGGGAGGAAAGGATTTGAGCGACGCCTCCATATGCTTCACGTGGCGCTGCCAGAGAGCGATGTCTTTTTTCTGTTGAGCGGAAAGACGGGCCTGATACCAGTCGCTCTTGAGCAGATTTTTACGGTCAAAAAGGGCTCGAACGTCCGGATGAGAGGGCCCTTTCCCTTCAAAGCTTCCCTTCGCCATTATATGTAAGAGTGCCTTCAACGGCGGGCAGGCCAGGGCTACGCTGCCGTCAGAAAAATAGTCTTCCGCCACACGCTGCTGAGCCTCGACAATGGCGTTCACCCCTTGGACAAAAACGCCCAGATCCTGCAATTCCGGCTGCAACATTTCCGGAGTGAACACGATGGTCGGGTTATTGAAAATTCTTCCAAGGAATCCACGCACAAATTTATCGGTGATCCGATACCCCAACCGGCTGGCCAAAACCGTTTTACCCTCATGAACAAAGTCCGAGACAGGTTCCAAATACCCTTCTCGAATGAGGAACGCTGGATCCAGCTCTTCGGCGCTCAAACGGGCCCAGATTTCGGGGACCAGCAAACTGATGTCGTGGTCCACTTGAATATGGGGCCCCACATGACCCGCGGCGGTCGTGAACCCTTGATACCCGGTCAAAATATAGGAGACCATCGCGTTGTTCAGGTCAATCACCGGCGGAAGAGCGTTGAATGGGCCTTTCGTTAAAGCCCCCTCAGACCCGAAACCCGTCGTTGAAGGAGATTTCCCTGTGAGACTGCAAACAAAATCCATAAACAGTTCAGGAAGTTCCTCGAAATGAATCGGATTGTAGACGCAGAGTGGTGGTGCTCCTATGCCTTTTTTCGTGTTTTCGGGGGGATTGTTCCGCCGCGCGGGCAGCACCGCGTCCACCACCCAGGGGACAGGTTTTCCCATGGGGATCTTTCGATACAAACGGGTCCCCATTTCAGAGACGTGCACCAACCGTGGGTTCATCAAGTCGGGACGTTCCTGCAAATACCGGGGATTCTTGGAGGGCTTCCCATCAACGATGCGCGGTCGAGCGGACGACACGATATAGGCTGGTTTTCCATCGGCCAGGAACCGATGAAATAGATCCCGAACCGGGGCCGTGAACAGCTCAAAGGAGAGAGCGTCATCCACCAAGGTCCGCGCTTCCGCCGGGCCCATGGGTTCCCAGTTGGAGAGGAACACCTCGTTCCCAGACAAATCCGCCTCAGCTTGTTTGTCATATCCGGGATGAATCGCCTCATCCGGGCGCTGAAACAAGCGTCGTTCGCAATTGGTCACAATTTTAACGCTCGGGTGAATTTCCCCCGCACGCAACCCAACGATGGACTCGCGCGGAACAACCACGGAGGCCGTGATGTCATCTTCGGTCTGCACTTTTTCTGTGGGAGAAAAATCCTGGCGCACGCGACAGATCCGGCGGGATCCGTCCCGCTCAAAACCCACCCGAAGATAGGTGGCCCGCAAGCGACGCCCGTCCAACTTTAATTCATGGCCCGACGTACCGTTCACCATGTCCACACTGAAATGACTGCGCCAATCGGTTCCCCAATCGGAATGGTAAAAACGTTTGACTATGAAAACCAGATCCTTGATATACGACGGAATGGAACGAAGCCACTCGTTGAATTCGTTACTGTAAGACGCCGCTGGAGTTAATAGTTTAATCACTGAACCCAGGGATCGATCAACACCCAATATCGGTCGGGAAGGGTTCTTAACCAGTTGACGATCTTTGAAACGGTCCTCATAGGACCGGCGAATAATGGCTTCCACTCTGTCCATGTCTTTGGGAAAATCCGCCACAAACACGGGCCCTTGAACCATGGCGTCCTCAATCGATTTTGAAATTTCCGACTTTCCCCCACCGCTGACGGTGCTGGGCTTATGACAGACCGTTCCTTCGGCCGAGGTGCCTCGCAAATGCCATCCTTGCCCCCCTACCGAGTGAGACAGAAACACTTTGTACCCATTGGGAAGAATATAAACGTTTCGCGCGATGAGTTGAAGGGACCGTTTCACACCGTCCCACTCCCAGGAGACGGTTTTCGAGGTCATGTCGAACACCGCGTCCTCCGGGACATAGAGAACGTCCGGAAACCGGCGATCCACCCCATATCCTTCAGGTTGGACCTCCATAAGGTCTCCGTAATTTTTGGCAATATCGGCGAAAGTAAAACCGTTTTGCGGGAGCGCCCGGACTTCCTGGGCAAACCGAACCCCGAGGTCGTAACTGGAAAACGCGATCGCTCCACCGGCGTGCTCTTCCTCAGCCCAACCGTAAAGATTGGCGGAGTAACTGATCTGCGTCTTCACTTCCTTCTTGCAGTACCCAAAATAATTATCTGCAATCAGGGTGACCATCACGCCCCGCTCATCCCGCGCGGTAATCTTAAAGGCTTGTCCGTCATTGTAAAGGTCGTCGGGATGGTCCCAACACATGCCATCTCTTTTTTGACGCTCAGTGGCTTGGTCCCGAGTGGGTAACCCGAGGTCTTTTTTCTTTAACGTAATCAAGTGGGGAGCCAAAATAACGCACCCCGTGTGTCCGGTCCACCCATCGATATCAAGGGCGGCATCGTTGGCGGGAAGGGAGGGATCGCCCGCGTTCCCAAAAATGCGCTCCAGGAAATCGAGGTTGCTGATCAACGATCCCGGAGCAAAGAAGCGGACCTCCGTTCGTTTTTCAGGACGAAGCCCCGGAACGGCGGGGCAGACCAGTGGACGGAGGAGAAGGGACACCCATACGCGAACTTTCTCCTTTTGGCTCGAGGTGAACGGAAGAATTTTGTTGTCCTCCGGGGGTTGTACCGCCGCCGCAAAAAGGTTCCGAAACGCGACCTTGGGAACAGCCTTCTTATCCCAGGGAACCGCAAACCCACCCTCGGCCACGTGAAACACGCCCGCGGTTGTCCGTCGATCACTTTTGGGATTGTGCAGAATACCCTGTTTCACTCGATACGTGTGGATGATCGAAGATGAAAACTCGTCTTGGTCCGGGGGAAGGGAAAGCGTTCGGGCCAAACCGGGCCGATCCAACGTGAACGTCAAATGGGGAAGAGACACAGGCTCCAATCCCTCCGGCTCATGCAAATAGGCGTCAAGGAAATCTTGGATACGTCGGTCCGGCGGACAAAGATGTCCCGCCAACAATCGGCTTTTTTCCTGATGGTTTTGCAACAGGGGCCAGGCCACTTCCAAGAGATCCCCGGAAACGCCCCCGTAGGTCGCCTGCCCCCGGGCCGCCAGCTTCAAGTTGATGTACTGGATGATGCGCGCTTCTTCGTTGGTGTCTTTCGGGTTCATTGGTTTCTCCCTTCGTCGCTCTCCGCTAAAGATTTTAAGGGCACACGTCTCCCCGTGGGCCATCCCCTTCAAGAGGGATTTTATAACTTATCGGCTAAAACGCCAAAAACTGTGATCGATGGCTCTTCTGGGAATCTATCGGAACACCTTATGTCCCACGGGCCAGGCCCCGAAGCGCGCCCAACGCGCGATCGATCTGCGCCGAAGTGACATACGGCCCAAACGAAAATCGAAACGTCCCCTGGGGAAAAGTCCCCATCTGTTTGTGAGCCCAAGGGGCACAGTGAAGACCGGCCCGAACCATCACCCGCCCTTTTTTCCACAACCGGGCCGCGGAAAGCCGAGGGTCTTCATTCGCCAAGAGAAGGGAGACAACCGCCACCTGGTGGGTGGACTTGGAAGGACCAATATACCGTATTTGAGGAATCGTGTCGATCCCTTCCCGGAATTGGTTAAGGAGGGCCCGTTCATGCCTCCGGATCGAGGCCACGCCCCGCTGGGCGACATACTGTACCCCTTTCCATAAACCCAACAACCCCGGGGCATTATGACTGCCTGTTTCCAGCCGATCCGGGTAAAACAGGGGCTGAACTTCCAGCTCGGAGAGACTGCCGGTCCCCCCCTGCCGATAAGGTTCCAGATCCATGTTTTCTGAAAGGACAAGGGCCCCAGTACCCAGAGGCCCCAAGAGCCCTTTGTGTCCGGGAAAAGCCAAAAGATCAATTTTCATCGCGCCCATGTCCAAGGGAATCGCACCAGCCGATTGAGCGGCATCCACCAGAAAGGGGATCCCTTTTCTTCGAGCGAAAGCCCCCACTTCCGCCACGGGTTGGATCACTCCCGTCACGTTTGAAGCGTGCACACAGGCCACCAACTTTGTCCTCGGGCGAAGGCTTACGGACAATTTCTCCAACCGAACCCGCCCCTCCGGATCAACGGGCAAACAATCGATGAGGATCCCCCTCCTCGCCTTCAACGCGTGGAGAGGGCGAAGCACTGAGTTGTGTTCAAAAGGTGTGACAAGAACACGATCCCCGCGTCGCCAGGGGATCCCCTGAATAGCCATATTGAGGGCATCCGAACAATTGAGTGTAAAAATCACTCGTTCCGGGTCCGGGGCGTTGACCAGAACCGCCAACGCCTTCCGGCAGGCCGCGAGTATCGATCCCGAGGCCTGGGCCCGGGGGTAAGCCCCGCGACCGGCGCTCGCGCCCACGGTGCGCTGGTAGGTCTCAAAACTTTTTAAGACGGCGGGTGGTTTCGGCCAAGAAGTGGCCGCGTTGTCAAAGTAGAGGTCCATCGTGTCGTTACAGGGTCTTCAGGTCCAACACAAAGCGGTAACGAACGTCCCCCCGAACCACTCGATCGTACGCCTCGTTCACCTGAGACAAAGGAATCACTTCCACGTCCGCTTGAAGACCGGCTTTCGCGCAAAAATCCAACATCTCTTGTGTCTCCCGAATTCCGCCGATCAAGGAGCCCGCCATGTTTTTTCTTCCAAAAATAAGCGAGAAAGGGCTCACGGGCAACGGGTCTGGCGAGGCACCGACGAGGATGAGGGTTCCTTCCCGTCGAAGGAGGGTCAACAACCCATCCATATCATGAGGCGCCGAAACCGTGTCCAGGATAAAATCAAAGGAACTTTGGAGTTCTCCCCTTCGGGTCAAATCTTTCGTGACCACAAAGTCGTGCGCTCCCAAAAGGTGCGCTTCGGCCCGTTTGCTTGGGGAAGAACTTATAACGGTCACCTGAGCTCCCAGAGAAACCCCAAACTTCACCGCCATATGCCCCAACCCTCCCAACCCCACCACGGCCAGGCGATGGCCACGGCCGACCTTCCACTGTTTTAACGGGGAGTAGGTGGTGATTCCCGCGCAGAGGAGCGGCGCGGCGCGTTCGGGGTCAAGTCCCGACGGAATACGCAGGACGTAGGATTCATCCACCACGATGTGGGACGAATAGCCTCCCCGGGTCACCTGCCCGGCCTTGTCCTCCGCGTTGTAGGTAAAGAGGGGACCCTTTTCACAATAATTTTCGGTCCCCTCTTTGCAGGGTGGACACACCCGGCAGGAATCCACAAAACACCCCACCCCCACCAGGTTCCCCGGTTTAAATTTCGTCGCGCCGGCCCCCGAACGGCTTACCCGCCCAACGATCTCATGGCCGGGAACCATGGGGTACCGCCCATGAGCCCACTCGTTACGAACCGAGTGGATATCGCTGTGACAAATTCCGCAATAGAGAATTTCGATCACCACGTCTTGGGGGCCGGGATCCCTCCGTTCAAACTGAAACGGGGTAAGGGGGGCGTCCGAAGCCTGGGCGGCGTATCCGTTAGTTAAAATCATTTTCAGCTCAATAGGATGTTGATTTCGGCGCCGAAACCAACGATTTCTTTCCATCGCGTAAAGCCACCTGCCCTTTCCGGCTCCAATCGATGGATTCCCCGAGCAGGCGAGCCGCCTCTTGGGGGGCGTGGAACCCGTTGGAGTTTTCCGACTCTACAAAATCCAACCGAAACTGGGCTTGCCGCTGGGCGTTCCGGGGAATGGCCAGGCGTTCATCGGTGGCCCCCTCCTCTTTGGCTTTCTTGATGTCGTGGATCAATTCCACCAGAGCGTCCATGGCCTTGTCCCGCAATTGAACAGTCCGGGTTTGAATGATATCCACCCGGGCTTTCATTTCATCCTCTGAAAACTTGTGGCATGTGAGACAGGCCCGGCTGACGTTCAAGAGAGGGCTTCGCACATGGTGATCAGAGATCTTCTGTGCGCCAATGCGGGTGTAGGGCATATGGCAATCGGCACAAGCGACACCGGATCGGGAATGAATCCCTTGGCTCCACATTTCAAATTCCGGGTGCTGAACTTTCAAAACCTCGGCCCCTGTGTCCGCGTGAACCCAATCCTTATGGCCAACTTCATCGTAGTAGGCCAACATTTCCTCGGCTTTCAGACCCTTATGCCAGGGGTAAACCAACCGTTTCTCTTTCCCCTTGAAATAATATTCCACGTGGCACTGACCACACACAAAGGAGCGCATCTCTTGACGCGTGGCGTCCCGGTTCACGTCATAATCTTTCACCCCTTGAGAAAGCTTAAGCGTCCGGATTCCCTCCAAAAATCCCGGCCGGGTGACTCGAAGTTGCATCGTGGCCGAGTCGTGGCAGTCAATGCAGGCCACCGGGTGATTGACCAACTTCCGCGCTTCCGGGTAAGTCATTTGGTTCATGGCTTCAAAGCCTTTGGTTAAATCTCCGTTCCCCAATTTCTTATAAGGGACATATACCGAAGCGTGGCAATGCATGCAGGTCCCCGGCTGGGGCGCCACCCGTTGACGTTCCGTGTAAGTCTGATCCTCCAACATGTAAGCGTGCCCGCGTTCTTCTCGGAAATCTTTTGAAAAAGCGTATCCCGCCCACATGGTTTTCAAACGGGGATCGGATTCCAGTCGCGACGTGGCCACCACCGATCGAGGATCGGCGTCGGTGGGCGTCCGCGGGAGCGCCTCGGACCCCCCGTATTTCGTTCGGACCATATCCACCGTGCGTTTGTAGGCGTCATACTGTTGGGGGAAATTTTTTCCCCACACCGCGGGATCTTCCGTTTCATCCGTCAACTCCACCACACGAAAAAAGGGATTTTTGGCTTCTTGTTTCTTCTCGAAAATATCCACCAACAAAGCGGTGACCCCGGCGGTTGAAAGGACCGCCAAGACCAATCCGCCCGCGTAAAGCTTCCAACCTTTCGTTGCATTCATGGGGTCTCTCCTTAGGAATGGCCGACTTCGCCGTGGCACCGAACACAGGACAGCTGACGGGAGGACAACAGCGGTCCCTCCATGGCCTCCACGGTATCCCCGTGACACCGACGACAATTGGCTTCCACCACATCACGATTGTGAGGTTTAATGCGAATCGGATCGGGGTAACGACCCGTGGTAAAATAAAAACTGTGCCAAAAACCATTGGACCCTTTGGTGTACGCCTTTCCCACCAACCCTTCCGGAAGATGGCAATCGTTGCACGTGGCCACCGCGTGATGCGTGGATTTAACCCAACCGCTCAGATGGCCATCCATGGCGTGGCAATTGGCGCAGGCGGCTGGGTCATTGCTCATGTAGGAATAGCCCTTAGCGTAGATAAACGTAAAAATCCCTAATCCTCCCGCCGCCCCAAAGAAAAGGACCAATAAAAAAACAACGATCCGCTTGGGGCGCGGCCGGGTTTCCATTAGAGGGATAGGGTCACTCTTACCGTCCCATCCGTACAGGTCGTGTGACGGAATCCCAAGCGCTGGGAAATATGAAGCATGTCTTTATTTTCCTGCCGGATTTCGGCCCAGAGAGTTTTAACGCCCTCCGCCCGGGCAATGTCCACCATGTTTTTTAAAAACGCGGTTCCCACCCCACGGTGCTGGTAAGGGTCCGCCACCAACATGGACCACTGGGCATTCAGGGTGGAAGAACTCCGAGAAAGGCGGCCCACCGCCCAGAGGCAGGCGGGTTTTCCGTTAGATCCCGGTTGCTCCGCCACGATCACCATTTCCCGATCGTAATCCACGAAACACACCCGGCGCAACCGTTCGTGGGCCACCCGTTCACTCAATTCGAAAGACCGCATATAACGACTGACCACGCTTCGGTCCGAGACTTTAGCGTGATACTCCACCAGAAGAGGTTCGTCTTCCGGCCGCACGGGCCGAAACCGAACGGACGTCCCGTCTTTGGTCACGGCCGGTTTATCGTAAACCGATGGGTAAGGCCGGATGGCGGACCGAACACGGGTCTTCTCCTCCTCCGGGGTGTAAAGAGCGACGCGAGCGTCCATGGCAATAACACCCTCGGGAGAAACCAACAAGGGATTGATATCGATTTCTTTCACCGCGGTTTGTTCCAAAACCAACCAACTGAACCGAATCATCACCCGTTCCAACGCCGCGAGATCGGAAACTTTTTGCCCCCGCACCCCTTGAAGGGCTTTCCAAATCTTCGTTTTGGCCATCATCCGTCGAGCCAATGTGCTGGTGAGGGGAGGAAGGCCCAGAGCCTTGTCCTGGTAAATTTCCACCAATTTTCCCCCAGTGCCAAAAAGGAGCATCGGTCCAAATTGAGGATCTGGGCTCGCCCCGCAAATCACTTCATACCCATCCCAGCGGATCATCCGCTGAACGGTGACCCCATCAAAATGACCGGGCCCCTTTAAAGCCTCCACATTCTTTTTAATCGCGTCAAAAGCCCGGCGCACAGCCGCCGCATCTCCCAAGTTGAGGAACACTCCCCCCACATCGGATTTGTGGGTGATGGTCTTGGAATGGAGTTTTAAAACGATCGGATACGTCAGAGAGTCGGCTTCCCTTACCGCCTCGTCCGCGGTTGTGGCCAGTTTGGTTTCAACCGTTGGAATACCGTAAAGGGCCAAAAGCCGCTTGGATTCATCTTCCGTCATCACGGTTCGCCCGGAAGACCGCGCGGTCTGAATTAATTCATCCACACTTTTCCGATCCACCGGCGCATCCCCCCCCACAGAAAGGTGGGGCGTTTCGTAGAGAGATTGCAGATTGGAATTATAGGAGTGCATGGTGCAGAAAATTTTGGCGGCGGTGTCGGGATATTTAAACACGGGGACACCGGCTCCCGCAAGAATGGTACGGCCCGCCTCCACAGATTCCCCCCCCATCCAACTGGCCAGAATCGGTTTCCCCCTCATGGCACCGGCTTTAAGAGCCAACTGCTGGGCCGACCCCGTGGGATCGGTCATGTCTTGGGGCGTGAGGATCAGCAAAAGCCCATCGGAATTGGGGTCTTTGGCCGCCGCCTCAAACGCGTGGCCATAACGGGCCGCGTCGGCGTCACCCAACACGTCCACGGGGTTTCCATGACTCCAGGGAGCCGGAAGAAAACTGTTCAGTTCCTTCATGGTCTCCAGGCTGAGATTCGCCAAATGTCCCCCGTTTTCAATGAGGGAATCCGCCGCAAGAACCCCGGGCCCACCCGCGTTGGTCACGATGGTCAAACGGGGCCCCTTGGGACGCGGTTGACGGGCCAACACACCCGCCATTTGAAAAAGATCAGAGATCGCGTCCACCCGAATCACGCCACACCGCTCAAACGCCGCGTCCAAAACATCGTCACGACCAACGAGAGACCCGGTGTGGCTCACCGCGGCTTTCGCGGCCGCGTCGGTGCGCCCGGCTTTAATCACAATAATAGGTTTGGAAAGGGAAACTTCCCGCGCCGCCGACATAAAGGACCGCGCGTCGCCCACGGACTCCATGTAAATCACAATGCTTTCCGTTTTGGGATCGTTGCCCAAATAGTCGATAAGATCGCCCCACCCGATGTCCAACATTGAGCCGAGGGAAACAAAAGCGGAAAACCCAATCTTCTCGCGGAAACTCCAATCCAAAACCGCGGTACAGAGGGCCCCCGATTGACTTAAGAAACCCACATTCCCCTTCGCCGCGATCCCCTTGGCAAAAGTGGCATTCAGACCGGAGGGCGGACACATGAAACCCAAACAGTTGGGCCCTAAAATACGCATCTTTCCCCGAGCAATCTCTCGAACGCGCTTCTCAAGGGCGGCGCCCTCGGCCCCGCTCTCTTTAAATCCCGCCGAAATAATGATCGCGCCGGGAACCCCCAGGGACACGCATTCCGCAATGATGTCGGGGACGGAGGGAGCCGGAGTGGCGATGACCACCAAATCCACCGCGTCCGGAATGGCCGACAACCGGGGATAGGCCTTAATTCCTAAAACGCTCGGCCGCTTGGGATTGACCGGATAAACAGTTCCGCCGAAAGAAGAAGAAATCAAGTTCCAGAGAAGGGTTCGCCCCACAGTCCCCGCGTGTTCCGTCGCCCCCACAACCGCCACGGATTTCGGTCGAAAAAAAACATCCAACGACCCCTTGTCCCCTCGAAAAACGTCGTGGGCGGGATCCCCCGGGTAGAGGGAAGGATCTGGGGATTCGGTGTTTAATGGATTCGAAATATTCATGGCGATGGAACCTCGTGGTTTGGCCTTTGATCAATAGACAACAATTCCATTTTACAATAACGTGGGTGCGGATGTTCCTTTCATGTGATTCATTTCAATGCCGCAAAAGGATTTTTTTCTTTTCAATCCGACCCTCTATATCAATGGACATGTAATAGACACCGGGCGACACAGACTGGCCCGTGGAGTTTTTTCCGTCCCACTCAATAGGCCATACCCCCGGGGCCAAGGTGGAGTCCATCATTTGGCCCAAAAACACCCCGGCCTGATCAAACAGGGAAGCTTTCACCCGCGCCGACGTTAAAAGATGACAATCGATCCGAACCTTGGGGCCTCCAAGCTCAAAATCGTTGTGCACGACCTCCAAACGCGGGAAACCCGGTTCAACGAGAACATTTTGGACAGCTGAGGAACTTGTCCGCCCAAAGGAATTTCGAAATAAAACCCTCAGATGCTTTTCTCCAGAAGTTTGAGTCAATGTCACCGGCACCGTCCGTTGAAAAGGCACCCATTTGCCGTTCGTATTTTCCAGAAAATCACCGGACAAGTTCATTTCTTTGGGGTCCCCTTCAACGGACAATTCAAGAACGGCCTGAGGCAAGGCCATGGGGATTTGAACGTGAATGGCGGGGTTATCCAATGGGTGGTACCCATAAATAATTCCGACACTCCCACTGGGGCCTCCCTCCGGCGTCACCACGAGATCTTTTTTTCCATCCCCATTGATGTCTCCGAGACTCCAACTGGACGTCACCGAAAATTGAAAAGCCGCGGATGGCACAACCGGCTGGCCCGAATAATCGTTCGATAAAAATGCCCCCAATTGGGAATGAACCGGGGAAAAAAGGTCCGCTTTTCCATCCCCATCAAAGTCCCCCGTAGGAGATCCAATTCCAAAGATAAAATCCCCGAAAGCGATCGGGGTGTTGGCGGGGACGTCGGTGGTCATATCAAAAGAGCTGGGTCCGTTGGCGACACTTAAACCATCGAGCAAATACCCTTTCTGTTCCGTTTCATCCAAAATGAACAAATCGTCAATGCCATCACCCGTCCAATCACCCACAGCAGGACTATTTATTGCGTTTGTTCCGAAAAGAGTGTAATCGGCAGGTTCCGTATCCAAATTCCACTGAGTCGGGAACCCGGCGGAACCTAAAACGACATAGATCTTTCCCTTCTCCGTTGAGGCCCCATTGGAATGAGTTTTATCAGAAAGGATCAGGTCCGACTTTCCATCGCCATTTATATCACCACTCGCCAGGGTTTGGCCCAAAAAGGTGTCTGAACTTTTATAAATGTGGGTGGCCGAAACTCCGTCATCCAGGAAAATAGATGAACTTGAATAAGAGGGTTTTCCCATAAATAGATAAACATTCCCCTGAAGAGCATCTCCTCCGCTCACCATTAAATCGCCCCGCCCGTCTCCGTTGAAATCCCCTTTGGCAAGTGAACAAAAGGTTGGAGAGTAGGATAATTTCAACTCAAGATCCGCTGAAGTTTGATTCAAATCGAGGGTCAGGGGAGGGGTGGTCGAACCCCATACCGCGTAAATCGTATACAGCCAAGGGGCGGACCCGTTGACCCGGTACCCTTTAAATACAAGATCATCGAAATGGTCCCCATTTAAATCAACAAACAAAATCTGATCAAGGATAAAGGGAACAGGTGGGGGCACAATCTTCAGGAGCACTCGATTTGGAAAAGTATCTGTTGGGGGAAGGTTCGGACCCCCTGGAAACAAATTAATTTCCTGAGCAACCCCATAGTTTGAATAGGTGATGATGGCCACATCCGCAAACCCATCATGATTAAAATCGCCACCCGACGCACAGATCCCCCGATTAATAAAAGTTCCTGTGGTCGCAATTAGAACATCCAAATCACCGATTCCAAACGTTTGCCCCCGCAACGGAAGGGTCCCAAGACACAAACCCAAAAAAACTAAAACCGATGAAACAGAAAAAAATTTTTGTCGGAGGATCACGAACGGAACCCCACCGCTAAGACAGATCCAAGGAAGCGGGGGCCTGCGCCGGACGCCTTGAACCAGGACCAGAACTCTTTCATCGGGCTTTCCTCTCTTCGGTCCCACGCTTGGTCTCTGTTCGAACCCGGTCCCGGGCACGGGCGGCGGCTTCATCGTTGGGATTCAACCGAACCGATTCCTCAAAGAGGGGTAAAGCTTTCTTAAGGTCGCCGGCGTCATAGACACGGACCCCCTCTTGATACAGCTCTCGGGCCCGTGTTTCGGCTTTCCGTGTCGCTTCCCGCGTCAGTTTTTCAATTCGCTGGGACACGGCAGGGTCGAACCGGTCCTCTTGAAGGGCACGATAGTGGAATACCGCCATCTCTATGGCTCCCTCTTTTTCCGCCGATTTCGCCAAGGCCACCATTTCCCTCCGGCACTGGATCACCTTTGCCAAAGCTTCCGCATCTTTCGGAAACCGCACTAAAATATATCGCCAACTCTTCAGCGCCTCTGACCAACGTCCCCGTTCCTGAGCTTTCTGGGCCGTCCGGGACAGCGCTCTCCTTTGCCGTTCAAGACCATGGGCCAATTCTTCCCGCGCCCGGGACTCTCTTCCCTTGGACAACGTGGACTCGGCTTTTTTCAATAGGATGCTCGCCTCCGGGTAGGACGGATCGAGCATGACCAGTTTTCTTAAATAGTCTCCCGCCGCTTCAAAATCTTTTTCCTCATAAGCTCGAAGACCCAAATTATACAAGGTGTCTGGTTTGAGGCTCTCTTCGATTCGCCGATTGACCTCTTTGCCCAAGACTTCGGCAGGGTAATAGTGGGGTGAAAATTCATTGATCTCCTCCAACAGATCCGCCGCATGGGCCGTTTGTCCCTTCTCCCAGGCCGATTGGGCCGTTTCCAGGAGAGCTCGACGCTGGACTTCACGGCCGAGGGGTTTTCCAAACCGAAACCCCACATCCATTCGATGGACCGCTCCCAAATTCTCATTGGGACCGTAAGCGTAGTTCACCACGATCGGCCCACGACCGAATCCCACCCCCCCCGTGATTCACGTCGCTCCCGCGGTTTGGCCTCCCAGTCGAAACGCGAACACCCATTCTTCCCCAGGGATCACATAGTCCAACCCCATTCGGCCCAGCAAGACATCATCCGATGGCGCATCGATTTGACCAGACCAGCAAAGCCGATTTCTTTGTCCTAAAAAAAAGCCTTTCGATGCCCCCCAACGCATCACCAGAGGAGGCGCCAGGGTTCCCTCCCCCAAGGTCATCGTTGTTCCCAAATTCGCCAGGGTAACCCCCCAATTAATTCCCATCTTTTTTGATGTGCCCTGGAGCCCGGCGTCCAGCAAATAGCTTTGCCCTGAAGCGCCGGGGAATTCCTTGCGGGCGAGCTTGCCCGTCACCCCCCAAAAAAGGTTCCGAAAAGGTCTCGCGTAGGAGAGTCCGACCACCCCTTCCCACGGGCGAGCAGACCCTGCGGGATTGCCATTCTTAACCAAATCAAACCGATCGACCGCCAGATACGAGGCCTGGACTCCCCAGGTTTCCCTTTCTCCCCGCCGCCAAACAGGCAAAACCCACGCCAGGTCGTCGCGTGTTTGGTCCTCAAATACCTGGGAATGCCCCGCCAAGAATTCTTGACGAGGAACACGCTGAAGTCCGGCCGGGTTCCAAAAGAGAGCGCTGGCGTCATCCGCTGAGCCCACAAACGCGCCTCCCAAGGAAGACGCGCGAACGCCTGTGTCCATTTTAAGCACGGTCGGACCCCGCCGCCCCCGGTCCCTTTTGGAAAAAAAACCACCCAAGGTCGGAGAAACGAAGACGACCGCAAGGATCAAGCTACCGCTCAAAAGATATAGGCGCGTTCGAAATAACGGGATTCTCTGTTTGGCGCGGGAGTTTCGTTGGAAGAATAGCCCATCGGACCCATATTCCAAGAGAGGGTTATTCATCATTAAATCGATAGCCTTCCCCCACGAGCGTTTCGATCCTGTCCCCGTAGGCTCCGAGGAACGACCGAAGGTTCTTGATGTGAGAGGTGAGGGCATTTTCGGATACGATCACGTCATCTGACCACAGTGACTGAGTGATTCGAAGACGGGTCAACAAACGCCCAGGGTTGTTGAGAAACAACACCAGCAAATCAAATTCCTTGCGGCGGAGGGAAAGGGATTTCTCGTTCAAGGTGACTTCGCGGCGGTCCAGGTCTACTTTGAGTTTTCGAAATTCCAAAGTCGGAGTGTTTGCCTGCCGGACTCCCCCTGTCCGACGCAGAAGGGCTTCGACCCGGGCCAGAAATTCGCCCGGGTCGTAGGGTTTTGTGATGTAGTCATCCGCTCCCATTTTCAAACCCCTCACCTTATCAGGCTTTTTGCCAAGAACCGTCAGGAGAATGAGCGGAATGGATTGGGTGCGCTGTTCTTGCCGAAGTATTTCGCATAACCGAATCCCCGATATCCCCGGCAATTGAATATCCGAAACCACGAGATCAGGGAATTCTTTTTGGATGGCCGCCAAGCCTTCCTCCGCAGACCCGGCTTCGGCCACGCGATACCCCGCCCGCTCCAAAACCAAGTGAGTGACCTCCCTCATTTCAGGATCATCCTCAATGACCAGGACCCGTTCTTTCATACGGGTTCCTTTGCGGCGGGAAAAGTAACGATAAAACGAGTCCCCTTCCCTAATGAAGATTCAACACGCACGCGACCTTCGTGCCCCTCGACAAGGGCCTTGACGATGGAAAGACCGAGCCCCGTTCCTTGTTGGGGAGGAGCGTCGGGTTTCTCACTGGTTGAGTGGAAAGCCTCAAAGAGGTGCGCCATTCGGTCCGATCCGATCCCCCACCCGGTGTCTTCCACTTGGAATTCTACCCATGCCCCCACCACGCGCCCCGACAGTGAAACGCGGTCCCCTTCTTTCGTAAATTTAAACGCATTCGATAACAAATTAAGAAAGACACGGAGAACTTTTTCTTCATCCGCGTAAAGAGCGGGCAAATCGGCCGACAGGTTCAACGTGAGCTCTTTCCCGGACTTTTTAGCCAGAGGAGCAAACAGAGCGGCCAAATCCTCGAAAAGTTTCTTCGGATGAAACACTGATTTTTCGTAGACCAATCGCCCCTCACGCATTTTCGCTGTATCAAGGATGTTATTAACCATTGTGCGCAACCGAATGGCGGAGACTTCGATCACACGAAGAAGAGGGAATGAGGGGGGTGGAAGGTCGTCCGTTCGAAGCATCTTCGCGGAGGTGGCGATGGCACTGAGCGGATTGCGAAGGTCATGGGAAACATTGTTAATGAACTGATCTTTAAGTCGATCCAACTCACCAAGACGGTTGGACATGGTATTGAATTCCCGGGCCAGTTCCCCGATTTCCCCTGGAGCGTCATCCGATACGCGCGCCGTCCAATCCCCTCCTCCGACACGACGAACACCCTGGGCCAGCCGGCGAAGGGGGCGCGTTAAAGCGCGGGCCGTCCCCCACGCCAGGAGAAGAGCCAAGCCCAGAACCCCGCCGCCTAACCCCAACGATCGCCGGACCAGGCTCGACAATCGATCGCTCACCACCTTTTTAATTCCACTCGAATCATAAACCACGCGCGCCAGAACCTCGGATTTTTCATTTCGCGTGGCAACCTGGGAATAGATCCATTCGCTGGAGTTCGGTCCCGGCTGCCCCATAGCCGTCCAAGGAAAGGAAAACGCTGTCAACGTTCTTCCCAACAAGGCCAGATCCGTGTGCGCCAAGACTTTTCCTTTCCGATCCACACAAAAGGCCTCCTCGAGATCTGGGGACCGTCCAAGCTCTTTCAAAAAATTAACCAACCCCAGTTCGTCATGAGTCACGAGGGCCTCGGCACAGAGATGGGCCAGGTGTTCCGTGTTCGTTTGTTGAGATTTCTGTCCTTCCTCAATGAGAAAACGGCGTTCGACTCTCAAAAACCCCGCAATTAAAACAGCTCCCGTAAAGGCAATGGCACTGGTGATCAGTAATGTGAACCGCAAACCCAGTCTCATGAACAATTCCACATATTAACGGAAACCCCATCTTTTGAGGAACCCACCACTCAGGATCAGCACTTCTCATATATAGCTTGAAAAATCCTTTAAATCAATGGATTTCTCCCCCTAAAAAGATCACACGCACGCCACATGGGAACCATACCCATTCCACCTGGTGCCATTAAACTGGTGGAGAAGGTCAGCCACAGGGAGGATGAACCATGGAAACCACGAACCGCACGAGAAAACAAAAAATGTCCAATCAAAATGTTATAGACGGCTCCCCCCACGGTCTTAACCTCACGCCGGGTCGGCGCGACACCCAAGGGAATAAAATCCTTTTTATTGCCGAAGCCGTCACCTTAGCGCATGTCGGTCGAATGATCACCCTGGCTAACGGGATTGACCAGCCCCGCTTCACTCCAATTCTTGCTTGGGATGACCGTTTTAATGGAATCGTTGGGGATCTTCCCGGACCGTATTTTCCCCTCTCCAGCATTCCCACCTCCCTTTTTCTCGAGCGGCTGTACAAAGGTCAGCCCACCTACAATTTTGAAACGTTGGATCGCTACGTGAGAGAGGACCTGGAACTTATCCATACCACATCCCCCACCGCCATCGTGGGGGACACGCGCCTCTCTTTGGCCGTCAGTGCGGCGCTCGCGGGAATCCCCTATATTAACGTGGTCAACGCCCATTGGAGTCCCTTCGCTCAAACCAAATGGGTCGTCCCTCAATGCTCCTTCGTTGATACGGTCGGTCCTCTTTTGGGTCAATGGGGTTTTGATCTTCTCCGGCCCCTATTATTTCGCTCTTACGCAAAGGGATTTGATTCTTTGTTGAAAAAATGGGGACGGCCCAGTCTCGGCGCGGACATACGAAATATCTATTGCGCGGGAGACCGAACGCTTTATCCCGACCTGCCCGACCTGATCCCAACAACAGGGCTTCCCCCATCCCACCGATTTATGGGGCCCGTCGCCTGGTCTCCCGATGTCCCCGTTTCGGATATTTTAAACCGCCCCGCTCCTGGAAAAAAGACGGTCTACGTCGCCATGGGAACTTCCGGCAACACGCGCGCCCTTCCCGCTATCCTGGAGGGCCTGGCAGGACGGCCTCTCCGCGTTTTGGTGGCGGCGGGACTCCAGCTTTCCGTCCGAAATCCCGACCCAACACGATTGGAATTGCATACCTCCCCCTACTTTTCGGGCCAGGCGGCTTGCCAAGCGGCGGACCTTGTCATCAATAATGGCGGAAGTGCGGGGATCAACCAATGCCTGCTGGCCGGGGTCCCTTTCCTGGGGGTGGCCTCCAACCTGGATCAGTTTTCCTCCATGTATTTTTCGGAACGCGCCGGGGTCGGGAAAACCATCCGGGCGGATCGAGTTAATCCCGGCGCCATTGCCAGACAAGCGGGGGAACTTTTGGATGACCCCTCCTGGGGACGAAAGGCCAAGGCCATCAGCGCTATCGCCCATTCCTACACCCCGTCCGACATCCTCATGGAAGAATTGAAATCGCTCGGATCGGTCCAGGCTTAAGGTGAGCAACCATGGAACATATTCTCATAACCGGTGGCGCAGGGTTTATTGGGTCCCGCACCGCAAAAGCTCTTTTGGGAAAGGGTCATCGTGTGCGAATTTTGGATTTATTAGACCCTCAGATCCACGGGGAGAAACCGAAATTTCCGAACTCACTCAACCCAGGGGTGGATCGTATCCGTGGAGATGTGCGGCGCCCCGCGGATCTCCAAAAAGCCCTAAAGGGGATCGACACCGTCTACCACTTCGCCGCCAAAACCGGGGTGGGGCAAAGCATGTATGATGTGTCGGGGTATGTGGACACGAATGTGGGGGGAACGGCGACACTCCTGCAAGCCATCTTGCAAAACAAGTCTCAGGTCAAGAGACTCATTCTGGCTTCGTCCCGAGCGGTCTATGGGGAAGGGGCCGCCCTGTGCCCCCGGCACGGAAATATTTTTCCAGAGAAGAGATCGAGGGAATTGTTGGAACGGGGAATTTTTCAAGTCAAATGCCCCCACTGTGGACGAACGGTGAAACCCATTCCCACTCCGGAGGAATCGCGAACCGACCCCGGCTCGATTTACGCCCTCACCAAGAAACACCAGGAAGACCTGTGCCTTCAAGCGGCCTCCGCCTACGGCCTTTCAGTGGTAATTCTTCGTTATTTTAATGTTTACGGCTCCGGCCAAGCGCTTCAGAACCCTTACACAGGGGTCGCCACGGTCTTCTTCAACCGCTTAAGAGAGGGAAAACCGATATCTCTCTATGAGGGAGGACTGCCCAGACGGGATTTCGTTCATGTCTCCGATGTCGTCCAAGCGAATCTGGCGGCATTAAACCCAAAAATTCGATCCGGTTCTCTATTTAATGTCGGAAGCGGTCAAGCCATCACGGTCCGCCAACTGGCCCAAACCCTGGGGAACGCCATCGGTCGTTATCCTGTATTAGAAAGCAAAGGCGAGTTCCGGGTGGGAGACATCTTTGCTTGCACCGCACATATGGAACGCTCCCGCCACGTTCTGGGGTACCACCCCCGAATGACGTTAAAAAAGGGGCTTCAGGAATTTGCCACCTGGGCCAACGGTGAAAAAAGAGCTAAGGAAGGCGCCTACGAACAAACAGTGAGCGAGCTCACTCATCACAATTTGTTTGGCAAGGCCGCGCCGCCAAGAAAGACAAAGAGAAAAATCCGTTTTTCTTATACGGCATGAGGGTTCTTCCAGCCCGAAAAAATATCGATTTGTTTTCGAGTATTCCCCAGGGAGCGGGACGGAATTTCTTTATTCATTTTTCGGGATTCTCCTCGTGGTAAATGACAGGCCTGGTTGTTTTATCTATCCCGCTGACCTGATCATTCTCTGAGAGAAAAGTTGATTTCGAAACGGCGTCTTCTTTGGCTTTGGTTAAAGGAAATCTCTCCTATTTCTTAACCCGCGTTTTCCTCCGTCCCAAGGATCCGGTCAAAAACAAGGATTGAGATCTGCAAGGCGACGGCTTTAACGGCGGTCCAATCATGCCAGCGGGATTCCAAGCCTTTATAGGTGGAAAGGTCCATATTCTTGAGGTCGTAAGGCAGGGGATTCGCAAGCTGAATTTGGAGTTGAAGGAGAGCGGATTTCCCTCCCTCTTGCGGATAGAATTGGGAAAACTTTTTAAGGGCCTCGACGATTTTCTCAGGGCCCATCCGGTCCGCAAGCGCGATAAAATCAATATAGTCGCGCGAGGCGTTTCGTTTAAGAATGAGAACTCCCTTGATCCGTAAGATCTCCTCTTCTGTGGGAAGAACTATTTTTTTCCCTTTAAAATTCACCGTTGTCGTTTCAAGCGGTTGATCGCGAATCAGTTGACGAATTCCTGTCTCAATTCCATCCAAACTTCCCAAGATTTGGACGGGGCGTAGAACGCGGGCCGTTTTCCAGCCCGCCACAGATTCGAGCTCGGCCAAAACCTGGTCAAATTGATTTTTCAAATCAGGAAGAACGTGATCGGCATCGATGGACATTCGATGTTCCGCGAAATAGGCCGCGGCCGTTCCACCCACAAGCACCGCGTCCGGAAAATATTCTTGAAGGCGCGCGGCCGCCGAGAGAACCTCTTCCCACTCAGGCCAGTTTTTGGCGGGCATAGTAATTCCAAAAGTGATAGCGCTGGGCGAAAGGATCGGAAATGTGCGCGCCACAAATCCGAACAACGTCCTCTAAAAGGGCCCGATTTTCGAGGACCGCTTTTCGAAGGGCCACCCAATCGTCGCGCTCCCCGCGACCAATGATGTCGTCAATGGCCGGGAGGCTAAAGTCTTCCCCATCCAGATGCCGATGATTCATGCTTTTTTTTACCTCTTTGTTCAGACCTTATTGGGAACAGCGGATTACATGCTAGCACATGAATCTTAATTATTAAATTGACTTTTGATCCTCAAACCGATAGCCGAGCCCTTTGATCCCTTGGAGTTTAATCCCTTCGGCCTTGATTTTGGCCCGGAGACGGGCCACGGTCGTATCGATGGCCCGGCTGGTGGCAAAATATTCGTTTCCCCACACCGATTCTTCCAAGAAATTGCGCGAAAGGAGACGATCTTTATTTTTCAAGAAAACGTGCAGGAGGGCGAACTCCTTCGCTCGAAGTTCTACGGGCTCTTTCCCCACAAAGACCCTGTGCTGGGCGGTGTCCAACGAAAGGGTTCCTGACCGAAGGGTTTCGCCGGCGGATTGGGGTTCCGTGTCCCGGCGTAAAACCGCCCTCACACGGGCCACCAACTCTCGGGGACGGAGGGCTCGCTTGGATATAAAATCGGCCGCCCCCACTTCCAAACCCACCACCACATCGGTTTCGCGTCCTCGGACGGTGAGCATAATGATGGGAATGTCCTGGGTCGCGGCATCGGCCTTTAAGGCGCGACACAACTGAACACCATCTTTGTCCGGCAGGTTCCAATCCAATAAGATCAAATCCGGGTGGGATTGCACAGCCGATTTCATACCGCTCTGAGCGTCCCCAGCACTCAACACTAAAAAACCGTCCTTTTCCAATATTTGTTCAATCAGGCGACGAAAATCAGCCTCATCATCGATGATTAATACTCTGGGTTGGCTCATTCTGGAAGATGCAAGGAAAACCGACTGCCCCGCCCAACGTCACTCTCCAGGGTGACCACTCCGCCTTGAACTTCCACGAGTCCCTTGACGATGCTCAGCCCCAACCCCGTTCCCTTCACCCCACCGTGAGCGGACGGAATGCCACGCGCCTGTTCGAATTTATCGAAAATCCTTTTTTGGTCTTTTGGCGGAATTCCCGGACCCGTGTCCGATACCGTCATCCGAATATGAGACGCCTCCCCGTTTATTTGAAAAGGATTGGAGGCTCCCGCCGACAAAATGACTTCCCCTCCTGAAGGCGTAAATTTAAGCGCGTTTCCAATGAGATTGGTCATGGCCTGATGAATCTTATCCCGGTCGGCGATGACCGTCAAGCCAGGAGGCACATTGATCTGGAGTTGAACATGGCGTTCTCGCGCCACGGGACCAAACAAGTCCGTTAATTCGTTAAACAGCCCCATCACATTAAACCGTTCCTGGCGAATGTCCATGGCCCGCGACTCGATTTTTGAAAGGTCCAAAATATCATTCACAAACCGTCCCAGCCGCGTGGCGTTGTTTCGGATGATCGCGAGATTGTTAATCGCCTTCGACGCCTGATTCGGCGGGATTTCTTCCATCATAAAATTGGCGTAAGATTCAATGGCGGACAAGGGAGACCGAAGTTCATGGGTCACCCTAGCGACAAACTCCCGCTTCATTTGGTCCAATTCCCCTAACTTGATGGCCATGTGATTAAAATCCTGTGCCAGATCCCCCAGTTCGTCCGCGCGGGTTTCAGTGAGCCTGTGGTCCAATTCTCCAGCCGCTAATCGGTGGGTACCCCGGGCGATTCTTTGAATAGGCCGGGTTAAATGCAAGGCCAGGAGCCAGGCCCCCAGCAACCCTAAACCTAAGGCCGCCCCGAGAGGAGGCAATAAACGGATTAATACATCCCGGAGGGCCTGATCCACTTCTCGATCCATCGCGGTTTTAGAAAAAATGACCACTGCCTTCCGAGCCGGCCCTTTCGTGACGGGAACCGAAATCGGAACCAGATCCCGCCCGACCAATGAGCGTGGTATTTTCCCCAAAAGGGCGGTATCGGCATGGGCCACCAGGCGTCCTTTGCCATCAAGGCAATAGGCGTCAACAACACCCACATTTCCCCGCACGGCCGCAGCGGCATTTAATGCCGCCAACTCGTCTTTCACCACCAGGGCGTCCCGACACGTTTGGGCCAAATGGTCGGCCATGGCCGTATGAGCCTCAGCCATTTTGCGAAGCAACGTCCGCCGCTCCGTCAGATAAAAGCCCGCCGCGGCGACTCCCGCCACGGCCACGGAAAGCCCCACCGCCAAAACCCCGATTTTGGCCCGAATCTTCATGGCGCCCGGGGACCGGTTTCCTGGCGAACTCGCTCCAAAGCCCGCCGATACGTTTGGTTATCCGGGTCCAATCGAACCGCCTCTTCAAAAAGGATCTTCGCTTGCGTTAAGTTCCCTGAGCGATAAACCGCCCGCCCCTCCTCATATTTCGTCAACCCTTCTTCCCGGCGCGATTGGGCTTCCAACGCCCGAGAGCGGGCTTCTTTTTCCAATAGCTTCTTCACAAGGTCGGCACTGTCCCGATAGCTGTCCACCCCGTCTTGGGAGGCGCGGAACAAAGAGAGGGCTTTTTCCCATTCCCCCTCATGTTCCGCGCGCACCGCCTCCTGGTAAAGAGCTTCCCGACAACGAAGGATCTCCTGTGAAGCGATGGTGTTTTTGGGGTCCTGAACCAGGATCTCTTGCCATTGCCCCAAAGCCAGTCGCCAGCCGCCCCGCTTCATGGCGTCACGGGCACGGCTCCCCATCTCTTGTTTTTTGCGCTCCTTCGCACGCGCCAAGGCCACCCGAGCTTCCTCGTTACGCCGGGCGACCAAAAGGGCCGAGAGACGGTCTACCCCCTTCTGGGCCTCGCTGTTCCCCGGGCGAACCAGCAAGACTTTCCGATAGGCCAGTTCCGCACCGCCCAGGTCTCCTTTGGCAAAGGAACGGCGCGCTTGGTCCAGAAGAGTGGCCGGGTCCAGTGTTTCCGCCATTCGGAGCGATGTTTCCTGTTGCAGTCGTTTCCCTTCTCGATCGCGAGGCGATAAGGAGCGCGCCGCTTCCAAAGCCTCTTCCGCTTGAACCAGTTGTCCTTTATCCAACGCCGCTCGAGCTTGGACGTAAAGGCTGGTCCGGCGGGTTTCGTGGGCCAGGGGAGCCCCAAACTTCCAACGGAAATCGATCCGGTTGGACGCTCCCAAATTGTCGTCTGGTGAAAAAGCGTAATTCACCGCCAACCCTTTTAACTCAACCCCCGCCCCAACCGTATAACGAGAGGAAATGGAGGAAGCATACCCCGTTCGTAAAAACACCGCCCCGTCGTCAAGCAACTTCCGACCATATTCCAGGCCGGCCCTCACTTGGAGATTGTCGTCAGCGGGGATATCGATCTGCCCCGTCCCAAGCAAAAGGCCCCCTTTGAAAAATGGAAACCTTCCAGAAACTCCGGATCGCACCACCAAGGGAAGTTTTGACCTTGAAGACCCCAAGGACATCTCTGTCCCCACATTGGCCAGAGACAGGCCCCAGTCTCCCCGTCGACCTAAGGCCCCTTGTATCCCCGCGTCCATCGCATAGGCGGACCCCTGCTCCTCGAACCCAACTTGCCTAATGTATTTTCCACTCACTCCAAAGGACCCCAACCCAAGCGGCCGGGAGTATCCCAAACTCATCACGCTTTCGCTGGGGCGCGCCGTTCCCAGATTTTCTCCCTCTTCCACCAAGTTGAGAGGAGCGTCCGCCAAATAGGTCAGGCCCACCGCCCACGTCTCCCGTTTGCCCCACCGCCACGCGGGGCGAACGTAGACCGCGGAATCCTGAGTTTGCTCGCCAAAGAGAGCCGCGTGAGAAAAACTCAGCTCTTGTCGGCTCACTTTCTGCAATCCCGCCGGGTTCCAAAACAACGCCCCCCCATCATCGGCGGGAGCCACAAACGCCCCCCCCAATCCCTGGGATCGGACCGAAGGGTCCATCGTCAACACCAGGGGTCCCCGTCGCCCATGATGTTGATCAGAAAACCATTCCGCCTGAATGGAAATGGCAAGGCCCGTGAAGATTCCCAATAAAAGGACAAACGGGCGGGCACCCATTACTTCACCAAAACACGGGCACGGTCGATGCGCCCACCTACGTCAAAAACAATCGTGTAGATTCCCGGAGCCACCCGTTGGCCCTCGCTATTGGTTCCGTCCCATTCAAGGACATATACCCCTGGCTCTTTCTCCTCATCGATAAGAACGCGGAGCAATCGCCCCTCACGGGAGTAGACCGACGCTTTTAAATGCCCCACCAAACCCAGATGAGCCCCCCATTGGGCCCGCCCCCCTTCTTTTAATAGATTGGTGATCGAGGATACCCCCACCTCCCCTAATGCCAATGGAATTGATAATGAAAGGGTATCACTCTCTCGTCCCTCCTTTGTTCGAAACACAACCGTAATTGTTTTGTCTCCAACCGATGGCGTTAACGTGGCATCAATTTTTAACCGATAGGGAATCCAAATGTCAGGAGGGGGTACCAAAATATCCCCGCTTAACTTCATTTCGGTAGGATCCCCTTCCACACGGAGGTCAAGGACGGCTTTTGGTAAGAACGGGTTCCCCCTCACTTGTATCGTCGGGTTATCCAAGGGATGATACCCGAAAATGATGCCGACACTTCCGTTGGGACCCCCTAGCGGTAATACCACTAAATCTTGTTTACCATCACCATTCACATCCCCAAGACTCGCATCAAAAGGAACCGAAAATCCAAAAGACGCGGGAGGGACGATCGGGGATCCAAAAACATTGGATAAAAGGACCCCCCTTACCTCCTCATTAATCGTTGGGAATAGATCCGCCTTTCCATTCCCATCAAAATCGCCTGTAACAATCGACATACCCGAGAGCGACAAGGGAGGAAGCCCCCCGAACATGGGCGGCGAATAACCGGGTATCCCTGTTTGCATATCGATGCTACTCAAGCCATTGGACAAAACAGAACCATCCAAAAGGAATCCCTTTTGTTCCTCATAATCAATAACGACCAAATCACTTTTTCCGTCTCCATTAAAATCCCCCACCGCGGGGCAATGAAAATACCCCCCCTCATTCCCTCCCATGATGGTTATATCCGCTGGAGTGGAATCGAGATTCCACGGGGTGATATAATGTGTGGACCCACGGATAATATAAATCTCCCCACTCTGAACCCCTCCCAGACGTGTTCGGAGAGGGGACGAAAGAACCATGTCCGATTTCCCGTCTCCATCAACATCCCCAATGGCTATGGTTTTGCCAAAATATCCATCGCCGTTACTATGAACCCAAAGTGCCGAATTTGCGCTGTTCACCGCGAATGAGGAACTCGTGAATACCGATTGACCAAGAACAAGATAGACATCCCCCCCCCGAGTCATTGGTCATTCCCACCAATAAATCGTCTCTCCCGTCCCCATTAAAATCTCCTGGTTTCACCATGATCGACCTGTCCTGAACGTTGTAATTGACTGTCAGTTCAAGATCCGCCTGATCCGGACCCCAAGACAAGGAAACCGGGGGTATGGTCGTTCCAAATACCCCATATATTTTAGAGCCAAAATTTCTAAAACCATAGTAGAAAAGATCATCCTTTCCATCTCCATTAATATCCGCGAAAAACAGGTGTCCATTCGAAACCACTGTACTCGGTAAGTATATTTTCATATTGACCAAACTTTCAATATTGGATTTTTCTGGAAAGTCTGCCCTCCCCAAAATCAATTGAATATTTTGTGGTCCCTGTGGACCACCCACCTCGTTAGAATCCATGAGAACGGCCACGTCATCATACCCGTCGCCATTAAAATCCCCTTCGGCGGATAGTTTAGAACGGTTGGAATATCCCATGGGGGCTGTAACGAGAACATCCAGATCGGCGATCCCAAAGGATTTACCCCAAACAGGGGAATTCCCCATCCACGTTAGAGAGAGACCAACCCAAAGAAAAAGGTGCATTCTGGTCATCATGATTTTCTCTTTGCGCAGGATTTTTGGTGAAAAAAAAGTCCCTCAAACCATCGGCCCCATTTCGAAAAATTCATCACTAGACCATGTCCCTCCCTACTGCCCCCTAGGCTCCTAGAAACGAGCGAAGGGTCTTGATGTGTGATGCGAGCGCTTTTCCAATCAGATCGCATCTTTGGACCCTAGCGACGGGGTGATTCGAAAATACGTCGGAATGGCTCAGGTCCAGACGTTTCTCCCTCTCCCGCTCGCGGGAGAGGGGCGGGAGAGGGTGGGGGTTCCCGATGGGGAACCGATCGGAGACCTGCGTAGTCACGACACGTCAGCAAACACCCAGAGATATTGACAATGAAAGACTGAGCCCTGTTCTTGTTGGGGCCGAGCGCCGGGTTTCTCGCTCGCGGAGTGGCCCAAGCGTTCATGCCCAATCGCTCACCCGATGTCCTCCAGATAAACCAGCAACTTCAGATCAACACTCATCCTATATATGTCAAAAAAGCTGAAAATGCAATCGGTTTCTCTCACTAAAAAGATCCCACGCGCAGCACATGGGGACCACTCTCCTTCAACCCGGGGCCATTAAACTAGCCCAGAATCCCCAGTTGAGCGCGAGGACCGAGACGAAAAAAGCGGCCTTTTTTACGAACAAAAAAGTGCAGGTCGTAGCGGGGACTACGGACAAACTTTTTTGTGAAGGAAAAAGGACCGATTTTTTTGTCGAATCCCGCGATTCAACTGGGGATTTTGGGCTAGTGGGGTAGGTCAGCCCGAGGAGAGAGCCGCGTGAGAAAAACTCAGTTCTTGTCGACTCACTCGTTGCAACCCGCCGGATTCCAAAACAACGCCCCCCCCAAGCCCTGGGACCGGACGGACGGATCCACCGACAACACCGCGAGTCCCCGTCAACCATGGGGTCGATCAGAAAACCATTCTGCCCGAAGTGACAGAGAAAGGCCCGTCAGGATTCCCAATAAAACAGCACCTGGTCGTACCCGCATTACTTCACCAAAACACGGGCACGGTCGATGCGCCCACCCACGTCAAAGACAATTGTGTAGATTCCCGGAGCCACCCGTTGGCCCTCGCTATTGGTTCCGTCCCATTCAAAGGCATAAACCCCTTGTGGTTTAGCCTCATCTATAATGACGCAGAGCAACCTCCCTTCGCGGGAATAGACCGACGCTTTTAAATGCCCGGCCGAATCCAAATGAACCTCCCACTGAGCCCGCCCTCCTGCTTTTAATAAATTAGTGGTAAAAGAAACCCGCTTTTCACCTAGGATTAATGGAATTGAAATCGATAGGGATTCGCTCTCCCGTCCTTCCCGTGTTCGAAACACAGCCGTAATGGATTTGTTCCCAACAGATGGCGTTAACGTCACATCCATTTTTGACTGGTAGGGAATCCAAATGCCAGGGATGGGAACTAATAAATCCCCCGTTAACTTCATTTCCGCTGGCTCCCCATCCACAGTAAGAGTCAACTGAACAACCACTTGATCGGGCGTGCGGGGGCTGACCAAAATAGACGGATTTTCCAATGGACGGTACCCCTTCAAAACAGCTAATGCCCAGGTGTTTCCATTAAGGGCCCCTACCACCAGGTCTTTTTTATTGTCCCCATTAAAATCCCCTACCGACACCCGATTCGGAAGGAAGAAACGAAAAGATTCCGTCCAAGAAGTGCTGGGCCCAACAAACCCTGTAGAGAGTAAACCTCTCACGTGGGATGAATCCATGGGAAAGACATCGCCTTTCCCGTCTCCATCAAAGTCCCCGATGGGGGATACGATTCCATCCACCCACCAGGGGGCGGGAAGAGAAAACACAACGGGAGGAGTCCCAGGGAATCCCCCGTTCATCGCAAGGGTCGGAGGCCCATTGGCCAAAGAATACCCATCAAGGATCGATATCTTTTTGCCTTCTAAAGTCACTTCCTGAACGACCAGTTCATCAAAGCCATCGCCATTGGTATCGCCTGAAGATCGACACATAAGTTTACCGAGTGACGGTCCCGTGATTTTAACGTTGGCCGGGCGAACATCCATATCTGTCAATAGGGGGAGGTCGCTTTTCCCATAAAGAACATAGACCGCTCCAGCGTTGGTCGCTCCCCCTGATTCCTCAGGAGCTGAGATAATGAGATCGGACACGCTATCCCCATCGACATCCCCCCCCACCACGTGTTGACCAAAATTTCCACTTGCCTTTTGAAATCGGAGAGCGGATACGCCATCGTCCAGAGTGAAAGTTTGGTCGGGAAATATTTCCTTCCCATAGAGGAGATAAACCACATTGTGAGGGCCATCTCCCACAAGAAGATCTTGAATATGGTCTCCGTTAAAATCCCCTCGCCCAAGGGAGAGCGGAGCTGAAAACGAAGTCATATTAATCTCGAGATCGGCTGAAGTTAAATTCAGATTAATTAGGGAAGCCGGATTCGTGGTCCCAAAAACAACAAAGATTTTTGGGGTTTTGCTGCGGCTGTAGTACAAGGGAAGAACCAGATCGTCCCTGTGATCCCCATTGAGGTCAGCAAAAAACACTGTCCCCAGGACACTGTGTCCTGGCAGGGCATCCGGAGGAATGAGGACCATCCGGCGCAAGGCACTCAAAGAATTGGTGGTGGGAAGATCCCCGCCAAAGATAAGATCAACGCTCAGAGTAAATAGAAATTGCTGAAACACAGCCACGTCGCTAAACCCATCCCCATCAAAATCTCCGTCCGCCACCATATCCATCGAGGTAACCACCCGCTCCGGCGCGGCGATAACGACATCCGCGTCTTGAAACCCAAAGGATTCTGTAAGAGCTAGGCAAGGACTAAATATCGTAGCCAGAACAACAAGAAGTAAAGAACCCGGCCTCATTAAACCCCACCGCCTTCGTTCGCGCTCGAGTTCCATAAACGTTTCGTAAGGGTCCTCCCCTTTCTACCCACGACGAGACACTTGGAAATAAATTCCCGCCGAGGGCATCAATTTACAGATGAAACATCCGTTCTGATTGAAAAGATATCCGCCCTCTGAGTATACCTCAAATATCAATTCCCACAAGACCCCCCATTTTTCAAATGTAACCCACAGGAAACACAACGGTAACACTGGGGAAAACTGAGTTCTCTATACTAAAACCAGAAAAGAAAATATCGAAGAGGAGGTTTCTATGGTGACGGTCAACAATCAGGAAACTCCAGAGAAAAGTACAGGATTCGCGGCGGATCGACATTTTTCCTTCCAACGGCGTGCATCCCTTTTCATGGCCCACCTCCTCATGAGAAAAACAGGATGGATTTTGGTCGCGGCGATCCTTCTCGTTGCGTTTTTCACCTCTTTTCTTCCCCAATTGACATTCAGCACAAGCGCCGACCAATTTGTTTTAGACAAAGATGTTGCGGTTGAATTCCACGAACGGTTTAAAGAAAGCTTCCCGAAAAACGATTTTTTTGTCATCGCCTATACACGAGACGACCTTTTCACATCAAACCGGTTAAATGAACTTAAAACCCTTACCGAAGAAATCCGCACACTGGACGGAGTGGAGGATGTTGTCAGCTTGGCCAACGTAACAGACATGAAAGGCACTGAAGACAGTTTTGAATCTGATGCCTTCTTAATTGAAGTCCCCGTCGACCAGACTCGTCTTAGCCAGCTCCGAAACCGCGCCCTGACAAATCCACTTTACCAGAAGAACCTCCTATCGGATGACGGACGAACGACAGCCATAATTGTTTACGTTCATAAAACAAATTCAATTTCAGAACAAACGTCCCAGAAGCCCCTGATTCAAAATGTCCAACAAATCTTAAAACCCTACCAAGAGCTCGGTTATCAGTTTTATTACGCCGGTCGACCGACCACAGACTACTACCTTGCCCATTACATGAATTTCGATGTGAAGATTTTTTTCCCTGTGAGCGTTATTCTCGCAATCGGTGCGATTTATTTTTTATTTCGAAACATTCGTTTATTGGTCTTAGCGGGAATGGGAATACTGACAACCTTAGGGGCGACCCTGGGCCTGGCTGGTTTAACCAACATCCCTCTTAATAATGCGTCCGTAGCCGTCATCCCCTTGGTGGTTTGCCTTGCCCTTTCCGACATCATCCACATATATTCAAGTCTCGACCGCCGTCTTTTGTCCCACAACTCTTCCCCCCGCAACGCCATGATGCAAATCCTCAATAAACTATTGTTCCCCTGCTTTTTAACCAGCCTCACCACAGCGATCGGGTTCTTTTCTTTTACGTTCAATCGTGTTCCCGCGATTCGAAGTTTCGGTTGGTTGGCTTCCGCCGGGATGATATTCGAATTTCTCGTGGCCTTTGGTATCGTGGCCCCCTTATTGACCTACTTCCGACCCGACACGATTTATCGGGACCCCGTCACCCAAACCAAAAGAGAAATCCCCCGTTTGATTCATTGGTTTCATCATGTGGCCACACGTCGACCCCTGTGGGTGATATCGCTATGCCTCTTGGCTGTCGGCTGGGGGGCCATGAATTCTCGCCATTTGAAAGTCGAAACCAATCTCATCGAATGGTTTAAAAAATCTTCCGTGGTTCACCAAGACATCTTGTACATCCGAAACCATCTTTCAGGCACGGATGCCTTGGACGTATCTTTTCAAGCGGACCAAACAGGAACGTTCAAAAACCCGGACATTTTGATTCAGATTGAGCGCATTCAAAAACAAATCAAAGCCCTCCCAGCGGTGGACGTCTGTACGGGAGTGACGGATCTCTTTAAAGAAATGAACAAAGCGTTCCATGAGGAAGATCCTTCTACCTACGTTCTCCCTTCCTCACGATTTTTATTGGAACAATACCTCCTCCTTTACGGCCGCAACGATCTTGGGGATTACGTCACTCCGGGGTTTGACCATACGCGACTAATCGTTCGAGCAAACGTCCCTGGATCTTCCCAAGCCGCTTTGTTGATCAAAGATATTGAAACTATATTAAAAAACAACAGCCTCCCTGGAATTACATCTCAAATAACGGGGAGGACCAAACTCGACACCGCCACGAATGCCGTCCTGGTGAGCGACCAAGTCGTCAACATCACACAAACCGTGATGGGCATATTTCTTCTCATGGCTTTGGTATTGCAATCCTGGCGGCTGGCCCTTCTGTTTCTGGTTCCCAATCTTTTCCCCATCATCATTAACTTCGGCATTATGGGTTGGGCAGGGATTCCCCTTGACTCTGGAACAGCTCTCATCGCGGCATCAGCCTTTGGGATCCTGGTGGACGACACCATTCACTTTTTTTGTGCCTACCGGGGAGCGCAGGAGGAAGGCCTGCCCTCTGCCAGGGCTCTGGAAGAGGTGACCAACCAAAAGGGAGAGGCTTCTCTCTCTTCCTTTTCGATCATCTCTATTGCCTTCGGCGTATTGATGTTTTCCCATTTCAGTCCCATTTTTTTCTTCGGTTTACTGAACGTCGTTATTTTATTGGTCGGACTTGTGGGGGATCATTTTCTCTTGAAATCAATCTTTGCCCTTGGCTTTAGAAAGAATGGCGATCAAACAGGGGATAACTCTTCCCGCCAAACCCGAGGCAAAGAACCAACGGTCTTCCGCGAAACTGTATCAAAATCATACTCAGAGGATATTCCTAAAGACATTTCGCTAAAAAATCACCGAGAAATCACACAAGAAACACAGCCCAAACACCTGGACCCGGTAAACTGACGTCGTGGATATTAAAAGGAGATCACCCATGCAAACCATTGACCGCGTTTCCACTTCTTACCAGGAACAAGGAAAAACCGATGAATCCAAGGAACCCTTTGACTATCCCAAGGCATTTTCCCGGAATTTGGGTTTGGTCCAGCCAGACGAACAACTTCAATTAAAACGGAGCGTCGTCGCCATCGCGGGGTTGGGGGGGGTCGGAGGGGTCCATCTGACGACCCTCGCTCGCCTAGGCGTTGGCGGGTTCCATATCGCTGATTTCGATTCGTTCGAAGTCCAAAACTTCAACCGCCAGGCCGGGGCCACTGTTTCAAGCCTGGGGCGATCCAAAGTGGATGTCATGGCGGAACAACTCCTGGACATCAACCCCACAGTCAAACTCCAACGGTTTGAGAAGGGTGTTCAACGGGGAAATGTGGCGGCTTTCCTTGACGGGGTCGATGTCATCGTGGACGGCTTGGATTTTTTTGCCGTTGAAGCTCGGGAACTCCTTTTTGACGAAGCCGAACGGCGGGGGATTCCCCTTGTTACCGCGGGTCCCATTGGAATGAGCGTCGCGTGGCTCGTCTTTCGGCCGGGCAGCATGTCCTGGCGAGACTATTTCGCCTTTGACTTGGCCCGGGGAAAAACCGACAAATTCCTTCTCTTCGCTTTGGGCTTAACCCCCCAAGCCACACAAATGTCTTACTTGGACAGGACCTATGTGAACCTAGAAGAACATCGTGGTCCCTCCATGGCCCTGGCGGTCCAATTGTGTGCCGGCGTTGCCGCGGCGGAGGTGCTAAAACTGATCCTCAAACGGGGTCCTATTTCTTCCGCGCCCCATTACCACCAATTCGACGCTTATAAAGGGAAATTGGTTGAGGGAAAATTGCGTTGGGGCAACCGCGGTTGGGGGCAAAGACTCAAAGCCACTATTTTCCGCTGGATGCTAAGTAAAAAAACAGTTTCAGAGCCCCCTTCCTCACCGATAGAACAGGTGAAAATCGATGAGGGAACCTCAGCGCCCCCTCCCCACCAACCAGGCCAACCCAACGTTGCCCAGGTCACCGCTATGGTGGACAGTGCCCGTTGGGCGCCCTCCGGGGACAACGTTCAACCCTTTTCATTTGAATGGGATGGAAAAACCTTGTTTGTTAACGAGGAAGTAAACCGGAGCCAAGCCTTTATTAATGTGGGAAACGTCGCAAGCCAAATGGCCCTGGGCATGTGTCTCACGAATATCGAGATCGCTGCCGAACAGTGGGGATGGGTTCCACGTTGGACCACAGAAGCGCGAAAACCTTCAGTCGCCCAGATGACTTTTGAACCAGGTCTGGTTCGACATTCTTCATTGGCCGCGGCTATTCGTTCACGGTGTGTTGACCGTCGGCCGTTTGGCAAGGACCGGATGTCCGATCGGTTCATTGAAAAAATCAAGAATCAGTCAAACAATCCTTGGGGAATCCAGTTTCACCTTATGGACGATACGGAACAGATCAAAACCCTGGCTCGGATCAACAGCCGGTTCGAATCCTTCTTACTTGGACACAAAGCCCTGCACAGCTATTTATTCCACTGGATGAGATGGTCAAAAAAAGAAGCCCAAACATTCTCAGATGGAATGCCCATATCCACCCTGGGGCTTACCCCTGTGGACGGCTTAAGTCTTCGTCTTCTCGCCCAGTGGAGTATCGCTCGGTCAATGAAAACCATGGGGGTAACTCGACTGGCCGCTATACGGGCCCGACACATCTACAGGCAATCCGCCGCCTTTGGCGCGTTCACCATTCCCAACACCGAACCCATGACCTATGTCCGCGTGGGAGGCCTTTGGCAAAGAGTGTGGCTCAATCTCACGGCGGAAGGATGGACCCTTCAACCCGTCATGGGCCATTCGCTGATGGCTCACCGATGCAAAGAATACGAGGGAGAGGGATTGACCATCCAGGAACGAGAACGATTCGAACGGGAAGATAAAGAGATACACGAGATCATGGGTGCTCTCCAGTCCCAAACCATCGCTTGCCTGTTCCGAATGGGCCGTCCCCGCTCCCCTGTCTCCAGCCGAGCCCCACGCCGAGCCCTATCTTCGTTGCTCAGCTTTAGAAAGAAAACCGCCTAACACACGTCTCAAGCGGGGGAAAAAATAACCTGGCCGAGAAACTTAGTGTGAATCAAACATTTTTTGACGACCGTTCGCTTTTTGATAACGCGCATTGGGGAAACGCAGACGAGCATTGATGATGAGATGATTCTGCCCATTGACACGATGAAATACGGGATATAACCTATCATTGAGATAGGAGAACGCTTCCATGAAAATAGACTTACGTAAGGGCGGAGGTTTTACCCTCATAGAACTGATCCTCGTGGCGGCCATTATCGGGCTTCTGGCCTCCATCGCCATCCCTAAGTTCGGAAATATGATCCGCAAAGCCAAAGAGGCTGCCTTAAAGGCGATTCTCGGGAGTCTCCGATCAGCGCTGTCAATCTATTATGCTGATAATCTGCAATTATGCCAATGGCCAATGATGGGGGGGTCTTCCCCCCTCGTCCCCAAATATATCGAGAAAATTCCAACGGGAAATATCCCCTATTGGCATCCAAACATCAACAACAGTGATTGTTTGTACTATACTGTCTCAGACCCCAATGCTGTCTTTAACAACTATGGTTTTTCTTACATCTGCGACGGAGGGGCGTTAATACCCCACACTTTCGCTTATTTAGTTGTCAACTGCACCCACCCCGACGCTTCAGGCCGGGTCTGGAGTACCTGGTAGAATCGGACAAGACCAACAATAGGGACCAAAGGGCCGAGTCACTTGGGAGGGATAGAAGAATAACCACCTATCAATGTATCAGTGCCTGTTTCTTTACGAAACCGATAGCCCCCCGAACCCTGTCTTCGTTGATCAGCTTTCGCAAGCAAACAGCCTAATACACGTCTCAATCGGGGGACAAGATAACGCGGCGGAGAAACTTAGTGTGACTCCTCCGTTGCCTTTTCCTTTGGCCGGAGAAAGATCGAAAAAACGATGGAAACCGCCAGGACTCCGATCACCACTCCCAGTGAAACAGATGTGGAAATATGGACCCAGTGCATGATTAACATTTTAACGCCCACAAACGCCAATATGAGCGCGACCCCGAATTTTAGATACGTAAAGATTTGAACCAGACCACTAACCAAGAAATACAGGGCCCGTAGCCCCAGGATGGCAAAGATATTTGACGTAAAAACAATGAGGGGATCGGTCGTAATTGAAAAGATGGCGGGAATAGAGTCAAGTGCAAACACCAGATCACTGAACTCAACCACCGCCACGGTCAGGAACAAGGGGGTCGCGTGCCACCGCCCATCAATGGTCGCCAGAAAACGGTTCCCGTGCATTCCCGTCATGGGAAGAATTTTTCGCAATCCCCGAAACAAAAAATTGTCATTGGGGTTAAATTCTTTTTCCACGCTGAACGCCATTTTGTAGGCGGAATACAATAAGATGGCGCCGAACAACAGGAAAACCCACTGAAATCGACTGACCAGGATCGTCCCTAGGAAAATTAAAACAAACCGCATCACCACAGCGCCTAAAATCCCCCATTTCAGAACACGGGGTTGATGGGAAGGATCCACATTGAAATAGGAAAAGATCATGATAAAAATGAACAGATTATCAACGCTTAAAGATTTTTCGATCAGGTACCCGGTCAGAAATTCGGCGGCTTTGGCGGGAGACAACAACCAATAGATGGCCCCACAGTAGAGGAGGGCGGCTAAAATCCATTCCATGGAACGCAACGCCGCTTCCCGAAGCGTGATGGCTTTTTCCGAACGGGATTGAAACAAGTCCACATACAACATCGCGACCAGGGCCACAAAAAAAATAACCCAGAGGGTCGCCGTGGGCGTCACGGGTGAGGCAGTGGGGTTACCGATTCCCGCCGCGGGTAAATTCCGAGACGGGCCTGGCGACATATTTCAATAAAATCAGGGGAAAAATCCGCTTTCTCGACAACCCATCGAATGTAATCGGGGTCTTCTTTCACCACATCGGCCAGCTTGTGATATCGATGTTTTCCAAAATTAAAATAAGCCTCACCATCCCGCCATAAAAGACGACCATCTTTGTCCACCTGAGAAGGCCCGGGCGCGGTACAAAATTTGTGAAGACCGTCCATGTCTTTGGGTAAGTCCTCATAACGATCCAACTGGGCCAGAAGGACCTCATAAGTGGCCTCCGCGTCGGCCTCCGCGGAATGAGCGTCCACCAAATCTTTTCCACAATAAAACTGATAGGCGGAGCTCAGGTTCCGTCGCTCTTTTTCACGAAAGATGGTGCTGGCGTCGACCATACGACGCCCTTCCATTGAGAAAACATACCCCGCCCGATCAAATTCTTTTGTCAGCATCGGGATGTCCAATCGGCTCAGGGCAAACCCCCCGATGTCGGCGCCGTCAAAGATCGCATAGAGACGTGGAGCCCATTCACGAAAGGGCGGTTGGTCTTTCAGCATCTCATTGGTGATCTTATGAATGGCAATGGATTCCACAGGGATCTTCATGAACGGATTGAACCGCTGGACCAGCCGTTCCGTTCGTCCATCGGGAAAGATTTTAACGAGCCCGATCTCAATGATTCGGTCCAGTTCAACCAAGAGACCGGTGGTTTCCAGATCAAAAACGACAAGCGGGCGTGTGAGCGGTGAAAGGGGCATGGCGTGTGGGATGGATTCTATGAAATTTTCGATTCTTCCGCACGCCGAACAAAAATCCGGGCGGCGATAGAGGACTCCAACGCCAATTGACTCTCCCCCACTTCCACCACAAAGGCGGGAAAGGTTTGGTGCAGGTGAACCGGAGCGCCCGGAATGACCCCCAAGGCGAGGAGACGGTGAAGTTCCGGATGATCTTTCAATTGCAAATAAGCCACCCGGCCCGATTCTCCTACCGCCAATCGGGAAAGAGGGACCACAATGGGCGAGAGGCGCCCGTCCTTGCGCCCACAACACTCCCCTGGAGGGATCGTGTGACCGTGAGGACATTCCACGGGATGCCCCAAGAGGGTGCAAATGGATTCGGTGACCTCGGGAGAAATGGTGTGTTCCAACACACACGCATTGGGGTCCACGGCGCTCCGGTCAAGACTGAGAACATCCGTTAAAAGCCTCTCGGCCAACCGCAATCGGCGTGTCACGTCCCGCGCCAATTCATCTCCAGAAGAAGTCAAGAGCACGTGATCGGATTCTTCCCGAACAAACCCGTGCCGAACCAGACGATCAAACCCTTCGGGACTCCCCGCCGCGTGAAGAGCCCCACGCAAAGTCGCCCCATCCGTCACCCCCAACTCCCGCTGATACCATAAGAGGCCCAACGCCTCCTCCACGTCCTCCCGTTCAGCGGAGGGGATAGGAAACTTTTGTCTTTCGGTCATCAGAAATCCTTCCTTCGCACTTTTTTAACTCACCAAAAAAGGAAATAAAAGAAGCAATCGGTTCAACACCCCAGCGATCCCTAAAGCGACCACCAACACCGCCACCGTAATCGTGAGCGCTCCTTTCCATCCCCGTTCTTTAAACATCATCAACCACTGGGCCACACAAGGCATGAACAACGTAATGAGCACAAGGCTCACCGTCACCTGACGGAAATCAAGGAACCCCGCCTTTTGAATAGAGTAAAGCCCCGCCGCCCCGTAATCCCGTCTTAAGAACCCGATCAAAAAAGCTTCCGTCGCTTGTGCCGGGAGACCCAGCCACGATTGGACCACCGGGGCAAAACCCCGTTCCGCCATTTTCAACAAACCCCACCGGTCCATAAAAAACAACGCTAAGGTCCCATAAACGAAGAGAGGCACGACTTCTTTTAAATACCAGGCCAATCGCACCTGCATTTTCATCCATATGTTTCGGAACAAGGGCCGCCGAATGGGTGGAATTTCCATCAGGAAGGTGGAACGCGCCCCAGGAAGAATTTTCGATGCTGCCCAACCTGTCGCTAACGTCGTCCCCACGAGGACGAACAACCACACCCCAAGGACTTTAGGCGAGAGCCCCGCCGCCATCCCCAAGATCACAGCCAACTGAGCCGAACAAGGCACGGTTAAGGCCAACAAAAGCGTCACGATAATCCGTTCTTTTTTCGTGTCCAGTATCCGAGTTGTCATGGTCGCCATGGTGTCGCAACCCAAGCCTAAAATCATGGGCAACACCGCTCGGCCATTGAGACCCATAAGACGGAAAACCCGGTCCAACAAGACCGACAAACGAGGCAAGTATCCAGAATCTTCCAAGAGGCCAAACGCGATGAAAAAGGTGGCCACAATGGGAAGGATCAAGGCAAAAGCGTAGGAGAACGCCATGCGGATCACCCCATACGGCCCCACCAGGATGTCTCGGAAAAATTCCCACGGCAAAACTTTTTCCACCACCCACGTGGCGCCCGGCGTGATCCATTTGCCAAAAACAGTTCCTTCTAAGAAGTTGACCGCCGTGCCGGCGCCGAACACTCCCACAAACTGATAGACGGCAAAAAGAACGATCCCCGCGATCAAAAAACCCGGCCAGGGACGAAGTGCCCAAACCCCCAACCGTTGAGAAATTCGCGGGGCCAACTTTCCCCGAACAGTCACCACCTCCGCACAGATTTCTCGGACCCGCCCCTCCCTACCCTCAAATAGGATTTGTCGCGGAGGACGGGCGAACCGGGACCGTTCCGTTTGTCCAGCCTTGTAGAGAACGTCCTCCCCGATCCCCGGCGCGCTCCCCGCCCCCACCCACGTGAGGACCGTGTCATCCCCGGCCAAAAGCGCTAACTGAACCGCGCGAGTTCCCGGAAAGCCCTTGGCGAAGAGGGGGTCCAGGATCTCCAATGACCGGCGTATCTCAGGAGTGGCGGAACCGGACACCGTGGCCACCGTCGCCCGTTCCACGGCCCGTTTTAAATCGGCCATCCCTTCCCCCGTGGTGGCCACCGTTTGAACAACAGGAACCCCAAGACACCGAGAGAGAGCCGCGGCATCCACCACGATCCCCCGGTCCAAGGCTTCATCGGCCAGGTTCAGAGCCACCACGAATGGAATGCCAAATTCCACCAACTCCAAGGTGGTCATCAATCCGCGTGCTAGGTTTTTTGAATCCAAAACGTTCAACACAACTTCCGGACGATCTTTCAAGAGGAAGTCCCGCGTGACCCTTTCGTCTTCTGAAGAAGGATAAAGGGAGTTCACCCCAGGGGTGTCCACCACCCGCCACGCTTCCCCGGCGAGCCAACTGACTCCGGAGGAGACTTCCACTGTGGTCCCCGGATAGTTGGAAACCGTTGCGTATTTACCCGTGATCCGTCCAAAAAGGACGGATTTCCCCACATTGGGGTTTCCCAGCAGGATAAGGGTCTTCCGATCGGAGGGGGAACGCGCCTCGCTCATCCCTTCCCCCCCACGCCCACCGACCGGCGCACCGGTTTGGAGGAACACACGGAACACCGCCCAAACATTTCGTGACGATGCCACCGCAGCTCAAACCCTCGCGCACGAGCGGCCTCTGTTTGAAGCCGTTCGATGGCAGGGCTGGAAAACTCCAACGCTTTGCCGCAATCCACACAAATCATGTGGTCATGGTGTTCTCGCCCATAAGCGTATTCGTACCGCGCCTGACCGTCCGCAAAGGTGACCCGGGAAACAAGTCCAATCTCTTCCAACAACTTCACGGTGCGAAACACAGTGGCCCGCCCAATCCCTGAAAGACGGGAACGAAGAGCTTCATAAATATCTTCCAAGGTTAAATGTCCCTTGGCTTGAGCTAAAAAACGCAATACCCCCTCGCGCTGGGAGGTCTCCCGCAACCCGCGGGCCTGAATCGATTGACGAAGGAGGAGAAAGGGATCCATATTGATATTGATTCTCAATTTCAATTCTAACCTAGAACTCCCCCTTTGTCAAGACACCTCTAAAAGCAAAAAAACCCCACCTTCGCCCCCAACGCCGTGGGGGAAAGGTGGGGTTTTGATTATAAAAATCGACCCCAGTAGGACTTGAACCTACAACCTTCTGCTCCGTAGGCAGACGCTCTATCCAATTGAGCTATGGGGTCACCGGCGAAAGTCAAAGTGCCCAATGGCACTTTGGGAACTTTCGCCTGAATGGTGACGGGCGCGAGTTCGTGAGCGCCCCGGCCCGTGACGCTCAAAATCTTTTGTGCGTCACGGGATCAGCAAAGTCAAAGTGCCCAATGGCACTTTGGGAACTTTCGCCTGAATGGTGACGGGCGTGGTTTCCGGGCTTACGCCCTCCAACCATTTCTTCGGCTCCCACGCCTCAGTCACGAGTTCGTGAGCGCCCCGGGTCTAAACCGCATTCCTTCTAATTATCAGGCGGTTCAGACCATCAAAAAAGAACAACAGAGTCGCCTATCTAAATTTCACCCTCGATCGCAGAGGGATTTTACCATTTTTTACCCGGTCAAATCTGACCGGGTTCCCTCACCGAGAGAACCCCGAAAACCTATTGAGTCTCGCTGGATTTTTCAATCGCTTCAACGAGGGATTTGTCCAACAGCATGATTTCGATCCGCCGATTCTTCTGTCGCCCTTCAGCGGTCTCGTTTGAAGCGATGGGTTGATATTCGCCCTGACCAGAAGCGATGAGGCTTTCCGGGGACAAGTGGGCTTTCTCTTGAAGAAACCGCACCACCGTGGTTGCTCTCATAACGGAAAGCTCCCAATTGCTCGAGAAAGGGGATCGCTTTGAAACGGGGACGTTGTCCGTGTGCCCCACAACGCGGATGTTTTTGTCGGAAAAATTCGCCAGAGCTTCCCCCACTTTAAGAAGAACAGCTTCACCCTCTTTCTTTAAGCTGGCGCTTCCCGAAGCAAAAAAGATCTTTTCCGCCACATCAACCGAAAGCATGTCTTTGAATTTCCGAACCTGCAACTTCCCCTCGTTGACCTCCGAGGACAGCCGGCTCACCAGTTCGTTGTATCCCTTCTCCCGATTCTCGGCTTCCTGTTGAAGGGCCTGTTGCTCCGCTGTTAATTGTTCGACGTCTTGGCTCAGCATTTCTTTTTGGGAAGACAACGCATCAATCTGGGCTCTTAATTCTTCCGCCTGGGTTTCAATTTCCAATTTCGCCGTTTCCATTTTCTTAAACCGCGATGAGGAAACGCACGCCGACAGCGACAAGACCAAAACACTCAGAAAAGAAACAAAAATGTTTTTCTTCATTTGAAACTCCTTTCAAAAATAATACAACCTACCGTCAGAATTGTACCATAAGAAATGAACATGGGGGACAAAAGCGTCAAAAAAAAGACCCCGAGTCGAATCGGGGTCTTTTTCCTGAAGATGGAGCGGGCGATCGGGTTCGAACCGACGACCTTCTCGTTGGCAACGAGACGTTCTACCAACTGAACTACGCCCGCAAAGTTTCCTCGTTCTTGCGGTGCTATTATACCTTACTTTTGAGGTTTGGAAAGGGAAGCGGCCGCACTCTCTGACGTGGGCTCGTCTTCGTCGTCATCGTTCAGCTCAAAAAGACCCATCTGAAGCTTGGCTTCATCCGACGCCATGGTACGCGGGTCCCAGGGAGGAATCCACGCCAGGTCCACTTTCACATCCGAAACCCCGGCCATGGCGCCGAGGTCGGCGTGGACTTTGCTGAGTAAAGCTGGACCGTAGGGACACGCCGGCGTCGTCAGTGTCATACGAACGGCCACCTTGTCTTTTCCATTTCCATCCGGGGTCACCTCCACACCATAAATCAGACCCAAATCCCAAATGCTCAAATGGATTTCCGGATCAAAAATCGTTTTCAAGACTCCATTGACCTGTTCAACCGTGACAGACATAATTTCCCCCTATCCTTGAATCGGTGACTGCGTTTTTTTATCTTCGAATTCCTTGAGTCCCTGGAGAAAGGTGTTCCACGCCAACAGAGCGCATTTGATCCGGACTGGGTATTTACGAACCCCTTCGAGCGAGGCCAACTCTTCCAGATCTTCTGGAAGCTGGTCAGCGGGAGCATTCTCCAACATCATCTTCTTGAACGCGTCCGCCAAACCGGCCGAATCCGTTAAACTTTTCCCTTTCAGCGCCTCCGTCATCATCGACGCCGACGACTGGGAAATGGAACATCCGTTGCCCGCCATTTTGATATCGTCAATACGCCCGTCCCGCACCAGAAAGGTCAGTTCAATGGCGTCCCCGCAAAGAGGATTCACCCCATTCACACAAATATCCGGAGTCGGGATTTTTCCCATGTTCCGCGGATGTCGGTAGTGATCTAAGATCACTTCCCGATAAAGATCATCGGTCATCGGACCCCCACACCAAAAAGACGTTCCACCTCTTCCAACGAACGAACCAAGGCGTCCACTTCTTCCCGGGTGTTGTACAAATAAAAACTGGCGCGAGCGGTTCCAGAAATCTCCAGTTTCCGCATGAGGACTTGGCAACAATGGTGGCCCGCCCGAATGGCCACTCCTTCGCGATCCAAAATGGTCCCCACATCATGGGAATGGACACCGGGAAGATCAAAGCTGATGACACCACCACGTTGCGTGGGATCCGACGGGCCGTAAAGAATAATTTCAGGAAAGCGTTCTTTCAAACGTTGGAGGGCGTAGCCCGTCAGCTCAATCTCGTGAGCTCGGATACGGTCCATCCCCATCCGGTTCAGGTAGTCCACGGCCTCACCCAACGCGATGGCCCCGGTAATATTCGGCGTTCCCGCTTCGAATTTATAGGGGAGATCGTTCCAGGTGGCGTGATCGGTCCAGACTTCCTTGATCATGTCCCCGCCACCTAAAAAAGGTTCCATGGATTCCAATAGACTCCGCCGCCCCCAGAGGACTCCCAACCCGTTCGGACCCAGCATCTTGTGGGAAGAGAAAGCCAGGAAATCACAGCCCAGGGTTTTCACGTCTACAGGCAAGTGGGGAACGGATTGGGCTCCATCAATTAACACGAGGGCCCCCACCGCCCGGGCACGCCGCGCCAATTCTTCAACGGGGTTAATGGTGCCCAGAGCGTTTGAGGCGTGGGTCACAGCCAAGATTTTCGTTCGTGTGGTGAGGAGTTGAGGCAAGCGATCCAAATCCAACACGCCGTCCCGACCGGTGATGGGGATAAACTTCAACACCGCCCCCGTGTCCCGCGCCACCAACTGCCAGGGGATCAGGTTCGAGTGGTGTTCCAATTCGGTCAACAAAATTTCATCCCCGGCCTTTAGGTTGCGGCGGCCCCAGGCGTAAGCCACCAGATTAATGGATTCCGTCGCGTTTCGAGTAAAGATCACCGTGGCCGGATCGTCAGCCCCAATGAAACGGGCCACCCGGGCCCGGGACTCTTCCATGAGAGACGTGGCTTCCTGGGAAAGGGTGTGCACCCCCCGGTGAACGTTGGCGTTGGTTCGCTCGTAGTAGGCGGTCATGGACATTATGACCGACATGGGTTTTTGTGTGGTGGCCGCGTTGTCCAGATAAACCAGAGGTTTTCCGTGAATGCGCCGGGACAGGATCGGGAAATCCAGCCGAGCCACGGCGGGATCAAAAGCGACAGGGCGTTGACCGTTTGATTTCATATTAATCTTCCAATTTAACTTGAATGTTTTGTCCGTCCACTCGGACTTTATGGCATTTCACCGGGACCACCGCAGGCATGCGGAGGGCCGCCCCGCTTTTAACACTGAAGCGCGCCCCGTGGCGGGGACATTCCACTTCGTCCCCATGGAGAACACCTTCACCCAAAGGCCCCTCGTCGTGGGAGCAGAGATCATCGATGGCGTAAAAGGCGCCATCCACTTGACTCATGGCAATGCGCCGTCCCCTCACGCGAAAAACTTTAAGGACCCCCGGAGGGACCTGATCCAAACGGGCCACCGTGAAATAATCACCCATGATCTCGGCTCAACTTTTCATCGATGGCCGAACGGAGCCGCTCGTGCAAGGCCGGCACCGGGGCCCGCTGAAGCACGTCCTCAAAAAAACCTTCCACCATGGCCCGTTCGGCCTCGAGCCGATCCAGACCCCGACTCATCAGGTAGAAGCGTTGATCTTCTTCCAGCCCCCCCACCGCCGCCCCATGACCGCACTTCACATCGTCTGTCAATATTTCCAGCATGGGAATGGCGTTGGCCCGCGCTTGACCTGACAACAAAATATTCTTCGACGCCATGTAGGCCTCGGATTTCGTCGCCTCTTTTTCAATACGAATCATTCCCGTAAAAATGGACCTCGATTGATCCATCAAGGCGGCTTTAAAAAGAAGATCACTCGTTGTTCGGGAAGCCTGATGTTCCTGGCGTGTGTGATGAGTAAAACGTTGGTCTCCCTCACCAAAAACCAATCCGTACAGTTTAGCGTCAGCCCCTGGCCCCTGGAGTTGGGACCCGAAATCGGCCCGGGAGAGTTTCCCGCCCAACGCCACAGCGACGGTGGTTAACCGAGCGTCCCGGGCCAACCGCGCGTTCTGAAAAAGGAAATGATTGACGGACCGCTCATGGTGTTGGAGATTCACGTAGCTCACCTCGGCGTTTTCCCCCACCACAATTTCGACACCCGCCACCGAAAGGGCATCCCCATCTCCTTCAGGTCCCGACGCCGCGTAATCTTCCATATAGGTCAAGCGAGATCCCGGCTCGGCCACGATCAGCGTGCGCGTGACCGCGGACTCTCCCGCCGCCAAATGAGGAGCGTAGCCCCCCCGAAGAACAACACCCGCGTCAACACCCTTGGGGACATAAACGAAAAGACCGCGATTCCAAAACGCCGTGGACAACCCCGCGAACTTCCCGTTCGAAGGGGAAACCACTTTGCCCAAATGAGGCCAAACGAGCTCGGGACATTGACGAAGGGCCTCGGCCAAACTGAGGAAAACAACCCCGGAGCCCAGCGATTCCGCTGGAGAACGTCGATGGACACCGTTGGGGCCCCACAGAACCAAGGAATCCGTTGGGCTCACAAATTCCGTAAACGCCACGGGAATCTCCGCCAGCGTTTCCCCCGACGCCGGCGCCAAGGCGAATCCATTCAAATTTAAACCTGAAAGATCCGTACGCCGCCAGGCTTCGTCTTCCTTCGTGGGCCAGGGTGTCTTTTCAAACCGTTCAAAAGCATCACAGCGGAATACAGAAAGGTCGGAGGTTTCGTTTCCTCCGGCCACGAGCGCCGCCAACAACTCCCGGGAGAACCCCGCCGATGTTGAAACCGGTTCCATGACGTCGGATGGTTCAGCCAACGGACCCCTCCATTTCCATTTCCAAGAGACGGTTTAATTCCACCGCGTATTCCATGGGAAGTTCTTTGGTGAACGGCTCAAAAAATCCGTTCACGATCATCAGTGTCGCTTCGTGTTCGCTCAAACCCCGACTTTGAAGATAGAAGAGCTGCTCTTCCCCAATCTTCGATACCGTGGCCTCGTGACCCATGGACACATCCTCTTCATCAATTTCGATGGTCGGATACGTATCGGAACGGGACTTTTCATCTAAAAGAAGCGCGTCACACCGAACGTTGGACTTGCACCCGGTGGCGCCCCGCACCACTTTCACAAGACCGCGGTAGCTGGATCGCCCCCCTTCTTTGGATATGGATTTGGAGGTCACCACGCTTGTGGTGTTGGGAGCCCCATGAACAATTTTTGACCCGGCATCCTGGTGTTGATCTTTGCCGGAGAACGCCACGGAGAGAACTTCCCCGCGGGCCCCCTCCCCCATCAAATAGATGGCGGGATACTTCATGGTGAGCTGGGACCCTAAATTCCCGTCGATCCATTCGACGGTGGCGTTTTTGTGGGCCACCGCGCGTTTGGTCACTAAATTGAAAACGTTTTTGGACCAGTTCTGGATCGTGGTGTACCGAATTTTGGCCCCGGGAAGAGCGATCAACTCCACCACGGCGGAATGGAGCGAATCCGACGAATAGGTCGGCGCCGTACACCCCTCGATGTAATGCACGAAAGATCCTTCATCCGCAATGATCAACGTCCGCTCGAATTGGCCCATGTTCTCCGAATTAATTCGGAAATAGGCTTGAAGCGGAATGGGAACGCTGACTCCCTTGGGGACATAAATAAAGGAGCCGCCAGACCAGACAGCGGAATTGAGCGCAGAAAACTTATTGTCCGCCGTGGGGATCACTGTGGCAAAATATTTTTTGACGATGTCCGGATACTGTTTCAGTCCATCGTCCATGCTGAGGAAAGCCACCCCCAACTTCTGCAAATCTTCACGCAACGAATGATAAACAACCTCCGATTCGTATTGAGCTGTAACCCCCGCGAGAAATTTTCGCTCGGCTTCGGGAATACCCAAACGATCAAAGGTGTTTTTAATGCCCTCCGGAACTTCTTCCCAGGTTTTTCCCTGTTTGTCCGTGGGTTTCATGTAGTAGTGGATATTGTCAAAATCGATCTTGGCCAAACTCGGAGAATCCGCCCACGTCGGCATGGGTTTTTTCAAGAAAGTATCGAGAGCGTTCAACCGAAACTCGCGCATCCAGGCCGGTTCCTTCTTCATGGAGGAAATGCTTTCAACAATTTCTCGCGTCAGCCCCCGGCCCGATTGAAACGTGTAATTCTCCATGGAATCATGGAACCCATACTGGTAGTCCTGCCCTAGAGTTTTGAGATCGGGTTTTTCTGTCATGAGGCCACCAGGGATCCCCCGGCAACTGGTACAGCGCCGGTAATCCATTCGTATCCTTTGCTTTCCAATTCCAGAGCCAGGTCCGCCCCGCCGGACCGAACGATGGTTCCTGCGGAAAGGACATGGACAAATTGCGGTTTGACGTATCCGAGCAATCGTTGGTAGTGGGTGATCAACAAAATTCCTCGGCTGGGGTTGGCCAAACGGTTGATGCCCTCCGCCACAATCTTCAAGGCATCGATATCTAACCCCGAATCGGTCTCATCCAGAATGGCCATCACCGGTTGCAGGAGCGCCATCTGGAGGATTTCCAAGCGCTTTTTCTCCCCTCCGGAAAAGCCCTCATTGAGATAGCGGTTGGCAAAAGCCGTGTCCATTTTAAGAATTTTCATGTTTTCTTTCAGTTCTTTTCGAAAATCCTTAAGCGCAATGTCTTGTCCCCGGCGATTCTTCATGGCCGTTCGAAGGAAGTTGACCACGCTCACGCCCGGAACCGAGACAGGATACTGGAACCCGAGGAAAAGTCCTTTGATGGCCCGCTCATTCGTTTTAAGTGCCAACAGGCTTTCACCGTTAAGAAGAATATCCCCGGACTCGATCTTATACCGCGGGTGCCCCAAGACCGCATAGGAAAGGGTGCTTTTTCCCGAACCGTTCGGTCCCATCATGGCGTGAATTTCCCCCGCACCCACCCGTAAATTGAGCCCGTGAAGAATTTTCTTACCCTCCACCGAAACATGTAAATCTTTAATTTCAAAGAAGGGCGTGTTCATGAAACGACCTTCTCACCCATTGAATGAGTTGCCTGGGTTCCGATTTCATTGATATCTTCCACCACACGGGCCTCCTCTTTGAGCAATTGCTCAAGGTTGATCTTCTCCAGAAAACCGTAAATATAACGGGTTAAAAGTCCCCAAATAGGGCGAATACTGCACCCCCCCGTGTGAACACAGGTTGATGTGTTTCCTGTAAAACGACGGCAAAGATCTTTTCCCAAATCCACTTGCCCCAAAGCCGAAAGGACAGCCCCAACCGAAATATCCGCAGGCTTCCCAGCCATAATGTACCCCCCGTTCACTCCCCGCAAACTCTTCACCAGCCCGGCCCGTCGCAAATTGACCAATATTTTCTCAACGTAAACAGGGGTTAAATGCTCGCGTCGAGCGATCTCGCGCACAGGGAGAGGCGAGGGTAACTTGTGCGCCGCAATCTGCAACATACAACGAAGGCCATATTCCTGCATGGCGGTGACGCGCATAAATCCGGCTCCTCAAAAATCGAAATCTTACTCTTACAGAGGTATATTACATGATATATGACTAATTCGTCAAGATTAGTGGCCTTTACATTTTCCATCGAGAATTGTAGCATAGCCACTTCTTGAACGATCCTGGGGAGGTTTTAATATGGGACAGCTCAAATCAGTGAAAGATTTGGATGTGAAGGGCAAGCGCGTCATGGTTCGCGTGGATTTCAACGTCCCTATGGAAAAAGGGGTCGTGAAAGACGACACCCGGGTCCGCGGTGCGCTCCCGACCATTACCCACTTGATACAAAACGGTGCTCGGGTTATCCTCGTTTCCCATTTAGGGCGCCCCAAGGGCACAGCCAACCCCAAATACACCCTTGCTCCTGTGGCACAACACCTTTCTCAAATCCTTAAGAAACCCGTGGCGTTTGCTGCCGATTGCGTGGGGCCCGCCGCGGAATCGGCTTCGAAAAATCTTCAAGACGGTGATGTCCTACTCCTGGAAAACCTGCGTTTTCACGGAGAAGAAGAGAAAAACGACCCCGCTTTTGCCAAAGCCCTTTCCGGCCTTGCGGACCTCTTTGTTCAAGACGCCTTTGGTGCGGTCCACCGGGCCCACGCCAGCACCGCGGGGATCCCAAAACTTCTTCCCAGCGCGGCGGGTTTCTTACTCCTCAAAGAATTGGAATTTCTTGGCCGCATTAAAAACAACCCCGCGAAACCCTTTCTGGCGATCGTGGGCGGGGCAAAAGTCTCGGACAAAATCGAAGTATTGGAAAAACTCCTTGATAAGGTGGACACCCTGGTCATCGGCGGCGCCATGGCCTACACCTTCCTTAAATCCCAAGGGATAAAAATTGGGAAATCCCTCGTGGAAGCCGAAAAAGCGGAAACCGCAAAGAAGCTCCTCCTCTCCGCGGAAACCAAAGGGGTTAAGGTCCTTCTGCCGAAAGACCATTTGGTCGTTTCTTCCATTGACGCCCCAGATTCCGCCATTGAAACCGATGACGCCAATATCCCTAATGATCTCATCGGGGTGGATATCGCGACCAAATCAATCCAAAACCTTACCGCTTCGATTGCCTCAGCCAAAACCATTTTCTGGAACGGCCCCATGGGAATTTTCGAAGTGGACCGTTACGCGCGTGGCACACGGGAAGTCGCCAAACTGGCTGCCGACGCCGCCTCCAAAGGGACCACCGTTGTCGTGGGCGGAGGGGACAGTGTCGCGGCGGTTCAATCCACGGGTCTGGCGGAAAAGATTTCACACATATCGACGGGTGGCGGCGCCTCGTTGGAGTTCCTGGAAGGAAAGGAACTCCCGGGCGTGTCCGCCCTCAACTAGGGGACTTCCCATGCTCTTTAGTGTTATTCTTTCAATCCATGTGGTGGCGTGCGTTTTGGTCATTTTGGTGGTTCTCTTGCAGTCAGGGAAAGGAGCAGGATTTTCCGGTATTTTCGGGGGAGGGGGAAGCGACGCTGTTTTTTCGGCCCCCTCCGGGTCTCAATTTATTCGAAAGGTCACAACGGGGTTTGCCGTGGCTTTTTTCATTTCGTCCCTCTTTTTAACTTATTTGGGGTCACGGAGAGGCGTTCGAACAGTGACACGGGAGTTTGCCATTCCGACGTCTCAGGAAAATGTGACGGAAGCGGAGACGACACCTAAAGGAACGGCCGTGCCCGCGGAGAAGACAACACTCCCAACCGCACCCAAAACGGCGGAACCCCCAACGAAAAAATGACATCCTGATTTTTCGTGTCCAGCGTGCGCGGGTGGCGAAATTGGCAGACGCGTACGCTTGAGGTGCGTAAGCCGAGAGGCGTGGGGGTTCAAGTCCCCCCCCGCGCACGCTGGACATGAGATCGACGGCAGGCCCGATCTTCGACGGAAGACGGGCCGGGATTCTTCGCTAAAACCCAAAATCCGCAATTCCCAAATTTCCAACATACACCACCACCAGCCACCACCTTTCCCACAAAGTCCCCACCATTCTCCCCACTAAAATCTAATGGTAAAAAGAACCGAAGGACGCCCTGAATTCACCCCGCCCATAAGGTCAAACCTATTCCGAAACGAATACCCCGCATACCCCGCCCAATACCTGGAATCCCGGTAGCTAAACGGGTTCCCCGCAATCCCGGCAATCCACCTATCAGAGCGCGGGACTGGCGGAAATACCGGGGTCTCATCTCTTAAGGATTCCTTAATAACTGAAACAGGTCCCCGCTCCTCCGTCACCACCCTCTCAACCCTCCCAGGGGTTTCGATGGTACGGGTAACGATGCGAACTGGTCCCTCAACTCGAACGGTCTTCACCTTCTCAACCACCGCTGGATTCTGGTAAATTAGCTGGTTTTGTTTAAGGGCGATGTGTTGGAGGTAGCAGTAAATCAGGAGAAGGACGAAAGCCCCGGCGGCCCCTATGGCCCCAACGCGCTTCCATCCTATCTTGTTAATGCTTTTCAGGAGGAGTAGAACCATTTTTCCCCTTGAGATAGGTGTCGATAACCGTCCCCCCGCCGATCAATGTAGACGCGAGGAAAATGCATGTTAGCCATTCGTTTGGAGATATTAGCTTTGCGATTAAAAGGGCGGTAGAAACGACGTAAATGTGAAATCCGAATCCTACCTTTCGAGATTCTTCAAAGAGGATGATCTCACCAAGTTTACTCATAGCGAATCTCGGAATGCGCCCATGTCCCACGCCTTGCCAGGGCACGATTTCCTTTGCTCAACGGGGACGCCACCCATGGCCTGCGCTTCCCGGTGCCCAAGGACCCTGTCTGCCGTGATGATGTTCTGGTTCATAAGTGATCTGCAAAGGTGTCTTAATGTGGCAAGTGTGTCCAGCGGTGGCGGCTCTTGGTCGAAGTTCCCAATTACGCATATCCCAATCCCTGATGCGTTAAAGTCAAGCTCTTTACAGTGCGCCCCGCGCTCGTCCAGCATCCGGCCACAAACGATTTCGAGGTGCCCGTTGATTCGGTCCAAAAGGAAATGGTATCCGACGTCCACCCACCCATTAACGTTTACGTGGTAGTTCCGAATGGCCCCGACGTTAGAAAGTGTTGGGTGGTCCGCGCTAACACTGTGATGGAGGATTATATATTTCTTCTGGTTGGATCGGCTCTTTAAGGGTTCCATCTGTCGGCCTCCGGATCGTCGAATAAATGGCCCATGCGTCACGTTCGCACTGAGGGCAAGTCTTAGTTATCATCGAAAATTCAGGGCTACCACATTGCCCACAAATTTGAATGGGAGACCCCTCTATCATTGTGGTATTGTCGCGTCGTGCCTGAACTCTTTATTTATTACTTTCCCGTCAAAATAGATCGAATACCACGGGAACCATTTTGAATGTTTCCTGACTTTAGGAATAAGCTGTTCGACATCTGCGAATTTCCAATCAATCCGTTTCAGCCATAGGACATGGGGGAGAGGGAGGAATTTCATAAATCCATTACCGTCCGCCTTCCGGATTGCAAGATATCCCCCATATTTCCACCATCGCGCAAACGTATATGACCAACAATTCCCCTTGCTCGCTCCTGGAATTACACGGTCCGCAATCAATGACAATCCTATACATACTGAATAAAATGCGTTTGCCACTCCCCAGATAACAAATCCGAGTAGAGCCAAAATCACATGAATAGATTTAAGGATGAACTTTTTCATATTAATGGTTAGGCATTTTACCTACGCTGGAATTTGACATAAGCCAAGTAACGAATTGAAACACCACCGCCGACGCCCCGCCGACCGCAACAATCACAGCCGTTATTTTCAACGGGAATGCCCACAATCTCTCAATCTCGCGCTTGTTATTCTCTATCCTTATAGATGCCTTTTCTTGGTTTATCAAAACAAGCTCTAGTTTGTCTGTGATCGTTTCCAGTTTCCGGTGGATATCCGCGTTCCGCCGCCCGGTATCCTCCATGGCGTTCTCCACCGTGTTCATACGTGCTTCAATCAATTCGTTTTTGTTCATGTTTATATTAATGGCCTTCCATAGCTTAGACGGCCACTGTTCATCGTCCGGTTCCCCGGTGTCCTGGTTCGCCATTTAGACTATTAGACGACTACAACGGGTTCCCACCCCGCGAAATGATGTTTGAACGGCTCCGTCAATGTTGGCTGTAACACGCTATCGTAGTAAACCGTTCCCGTCGTCTCAAAGTCATCTTCAACAATAATGTCTATCACGTCTTTGTTCATAACAGGAAGATTGTAATAAACACCACCTTCGGGGATATACTCATCAACGCCTGGCTCATAAATTATTCTTTTCATTATCTCACCTTTGGCGGTTTGCCCTTACCTTCTGGCTGTCCGGCTTTCTTTAATTCGGTTCTTGTCTTTGTACTCTCCCCACCTTTTTTAAACTTTACCGCCGCAGTTTCGTCAACCTCTAACAGCTTTTCTTTGCAGACTTCCGGCAACTTGTCATCGTCCACAATGAAGTCAAATTTCTTGCTCCCCCTGTAAATGCTCCCAGGAGGGACAAACACCATGTTATTAAGTGTTGCTATGTAGTTTCTCATTGTTCCCCCTTACGCTACTATTTGACGCATTTGATTATTAGTTAAAGCATTCGACCAAATATAAACATCTTTTATATTTCCAAAAAGGACAGAACCGGTTGCAGTTGAAAACGTTCCAATATATAAATATGATCCACTCCCCATAGTTCCATTAAAAGCACCAGAAGAAACTGACAGAGATCCTTCGCTAATATTTGTTAATGTTGTTCCACTCCAACTGACTGTGGCTTTTTTAAGTATTCTATCGTTCCGAAATGTACCTAAACTACTCAAAACATTAGTACCATCATATGTACGGATCAGTCCATGAGAATCTCCCGGATTACTGTAAATTATCTTGCCGTTAGTTTCAGTAGCAAGAGTAGTCATCTGTCTACTAGTTAATGATCCGGCATCCTCTGTGGAAAAGTTACATAAAGCAGACCCTGCAGTGAATGATATATTGTTTGCAGAATAATAATAAAGCAAATCAGAATTTCTTGTAACCGCTACGGTAGTGGTTGAGATAGGATTAGTTGCAAAAGAATCTGATTCATCCTGACAATAATCAACGTCGATAGCGTCGCCATTAGTAACTATCCGAAACCCACACGTAGGATTTGTAACAGACGTTCCAAGAATATTCACACGTGTATAAGCCGACGTTGATAACAAAGCTGTAATATCCGTCCAACTTGTTCCGTTATCTCGCGTAATATTAACCGTTCCCGTTCCTGTAATCCGCTTAACGTACGCCGAAAATGTCCTCGCCGCCGATGCCATCGTGAATGTTTGTAAACATGTTGCATTTCCAGCAGTCGCCGTTAACAGTGTTGACGCACTCGCTTGACCATCAATCCCTGTAGAAGTAAGAGCGGTTGTCATGGTAGTCTTAACCCACGCCGCATTTGTCAGGTCACGACACCACAATAGATTATTCGTTCTAGCACCCTCGTTTAGATATCCTTTTAGATATCCAGAGGCGATAGGCGTTCCGTCTTTGTTGGTGTTGAAGTATTTCACGCCATCAACCCCTGAACCATGTGGATCATAGGCCGCACCGACTGGCGTGTATGATGGGGTAGCTACTACACCACGCATAATAGTAGGACCATAGAAATAGGCATGTTCCCCAGCATTAGCAGATATTGATGGATACCCGACAAAAAGACGAACCACGTCCCCAGTAGAAAAACCTGTCGCAGAGCTGAGAACAACAAACCACCATCCGTTACCTAAGTCGGTTGCTGTTGCACCTACTCCTGTCACGAACCCTGTGTCGTAATTTAATGAGGCATAAATAATTGTGCTACCAGATGTTAGGTTGTATAGGTTAAATATGTTAGCGTGATTTGCACCAGATCCTTTTTTCGCATAAATACACGCTGTCATACCCGTAGATACTGCTATCCCTGCTGTAGTTGCTCGGCATGCTGTACCGGAAGCAGTGGCGGAAGCCTCAACCTTAGTTGCATTTACTCGTCCGTCTATCGGGTTTGCAATCGCATTTTTTGTAATTGTTATGTTTGTATTAATCCATGCGCTTGAGGCAAAGTCATCAGTATAAGTTAAGTAATTAGTATTATCCCTGCCCGAATGAACATACTCGCTGGCGCTCTGGTCTGCTTGTCCGGTAACGTCTTCAATTTGAAGCCCAGTAGCATAAACGAATTCACTACTTCCCGTGTAATTGGTGGCAGTATTCCATACTGCGTTAAATGTCTTGTATATGCCAAAAGCAAAAGTTCCTGTTACTGGGGGTGTAATCGTTACATATATTCTATACCATCCATCTCCTATAGATAATATTGAACAGGACGCAGATCCAATCGTCCCCTCGACAGAACCAGTGTCAAGGTTAAAGAAACATCCTATCGCTGATGTTGTGCTTCCAATATATACTTTGAGAGCTGTCCCTTTCTTTACATAGCAAGACGCTGTCATCGCTCTATTAACTAACCATTTACCAGAAGAGATAATCAAGTGTGAATTAGTTGTGTTATCTTCAACTATCTTGTTAATAGTTGGCAACGGTCCTTCTACCGTGCTATCTATAGCGACAGAGCAACGCAATGTTGAAAATTCAGAGGTAGTAAAATTCTCAGAAGAAGAAAAAGAATTACTAACTCGCCTTGCCCCTGTAAACCTAGCCGCACCAGCACGGACTTCTTTTAACATGCCTTCGTTGTCGAAGTATGTCGCCGTGGTCGTCCGCGTGAACGTAGCTGGGCCGTAGCCAGCCGACGGAATTAGAGTGTTCTTAAGCGGAGCGATGAAACGCGCCGTGCTAAGAGGATATTCTAGTGACGCCCCATTAGGGCCAGTAATTCCAGACCGTTGTCGTAATCGCATTGAAATCTCCTTAGCTAACTTTGTGGAATCGAAGCGTTCCCGATCCGGCCGCAATGGCTCCGATTCTGTCGCCGTCTCCAACCAACACGGGCACGGTATTGTTCGCACGGATGAGGTATCCCGTCGATGTCGTAACGTCGTTCGCCGTGGGAGCGACTTTAACGAAAACGTCGATGTCCGCCCACATGTCATACATTCCATCGGAAGCAAAAACTCCGGTTTGCGCGGCCGTCCCACTAACGGACAGCTGGGCCTGGCTGTTATCTCTTAATTTAATCCCGAACGCATCATATTGACGTATGTTGTATGTTGACATGGTATTCTCCTGTGTTTTTAAGATCCGATTACTTTATCCCGGCTTTATCAAGCCGCGCTTTCAATTCCTTGACTGAATTAATCAGTAGGGCGATCATGTTCTGGTAATACAAGGCATCCGGCCTTCCATCTTTGTCATACTCGACAAACTCTTTCATCCCTAAGGCGTCCACTTCTTCGGCTATGAGCCCAGCGAATTCCCGCCCGTCTTCTTCTTTCAATGATTTAAACGATACAGGGTTTAGTTTCTCAAGGTGTTCCATGCCTTTTTCATATGGCTTAATGTCTGTTTTATATCGGGCGGATGATGTGGACCTTTTAAGGTTACCCGTCGCATCGACGTTTACATTTGCCGCGCTTGCGGTTGTTTGGTTATATGCGCTTTCCATGCTCACATTACCATCCGTCACTGTCATGATTTTATGGAATCCGGTTTCCGCCGAATTCGGCGTCAAGATTACAAACCCATTTCTAAGTAATAATTCCCTACCATCACCTGTGAAACTCCCACTTGTGTTTTTGATTGGATCGTAATTTATAGCCACTGTGGTCCCGTTGTATTTAGTTCCAAGGACAAGACACGGGGAAGATGAACTGGAACCAAATCTTGATGCTTTGACGGCTTGCATAGGGGAACCGAGAGCGTTTCTCACATTCAGTGCCATATTAAAAAAGTCAATTTGTTTTGA